>JBBKVT010000489.1:0-36943 GCA_037968535.1 Paracoccaceae bacterium | reverse complement strand
GGACGGACATACATCGGGGCCGGGCGGGCGTTTCGATCAAAACCGGCCTCTTGGAAACGGATTTGTGCGATGCGGGCCAGATGCGCGGCAACACGTTTGGGCACGATCGGTTCCCAGCGGGCGTTGACCGGGCGCGCGATGTCTTCGGCGCAGTAACCCCGCACCACCGTGTTCGCGGGCAGAGCCAGATCGGCGGGCGGATTGGCGGGATCGATCATCTGGGGCGGCGATTGCGGTTTGCCATGTCGAAACTGCTGCACATAGGCCTGCCCACGGGGCGCCGCGATGCTGAGAAGCAGCGCCGGGTCTGCCAGCGGCGCGTCCCAATCCAGCAGCGCCTCGAACATCGACACGCCGATTGCCGGAATGCCGAGGGCAAGGGCCAATCCTCGCGCTGCCGAAACGGATATCCGGATGCCGGTGAAATTGCCGGGCCCGATGCCGACGGCAATCAGATCGAGGTCCCGCCAATGTCCGCCGGTTTCGTCCAACACTTCGACCAACAGAGGCATGAGGCGCTCGGCCTGACCGCGGGCCAGTTCCTCGTGGCGTTCAGCGAGGATCACGCCCGACATCAGCGCCGCCGAGATTTGCGGCAGGCTGGTGTCGAACGCCAGAATGTTCGGGTCGAACCCGCCTTTGGGTTGCATCAGAGGGGCGTCAGGCTGCGACGGGGCGCACCTCGACCACTTCGGGGATGTAATGACGCAGCAGGTTCTCGATCCCCATCTTCAGCGTCAGGGTCGAGGATGGGCAACCGGCACAGGCACCCTGCATGTGCAGGTAGACGATGCCGCGATCAAAGCCGTGGAACGTGATGTCGCCGCCATCTTGGGCAACTGCTGGGCGCACGCGAGTATCCAGCAATTCCTTGATCTGGTTCACGATTTCGCTGTCCGGACCGTCATGGGCGGCATGCCCGGCGGCGGCCTGTTCCCCTTCGATGACCGGCTGGCCTGACTGATAATGTTCCATGATCGCGCCCAGGATAGAGGGCTTGACGTGGTCCCATTCGACGCCATCTGCCTTGGTCACAGTCACGAAGTCATTGCCGAAGAACACAGCCGTCACGCCGTCAACGGTGAAGATGCGGGTGGCGAGCGGCGATTTATCGGCAGTATCCGCACTTGGAAAATCCGCAGTTCCGGCGTCAAGAACGGCCTGACCGGGCAAAAACTTCAGCGTCGCCGGGTTCGGTGTGGATTCGGTTTGGATAAACATGACAAAAATCCTTTTTCTGTCCCCGATATGCGCCCCAGCGGGGTCTAAGTCAAGGTTTAGAACAGTTCTAAACTAGGTAACCGCCTCCAGCCGTTCTTTCGACAATTCTCCGGGCACGATGGTGATCGGCACCGGCAGATCGCCCGCCGAGCGAGACAATTGAGACACCAACGGCCCCGGCCCGTTGTCATTGCCCGCGCCAAGGACCAGAACGCCGATCTCGGGGTCCTCCTTGATCTGCGCAAGGATCTCGGGCACCGCTTCGCCTTCTCGGATCACCAGTTCCGGATCGACATGCTGCTTGTCGCGCATCCATTTTGCGAAAACCTCGAAATGCGCGTGAATGCGCTCTCGGGCCTCTTCGCGCATGATCTCGCCGACGCCGATCCAGTGCTGGAATTCATCGGGTGGAATGATCGACAGGATCTGGACGCCGCCGCCGGTATTTGCGGCCCGCATCGCGGCAAACCGCATCGCGTTCAGGCATTCGCGGCTGTCGTCGAGCACGACCAGAAATTTACGCATGGAACTGCCCCTTTGGTTCGGCGCGATGATGGCGCAGCGCGCGGACCTGCGCAACTGGCATCCGGTGCCTTAGCCCGCCGACGCTGCCCAGTCCCAGTACATCTCGCGCACCCGCCGAGTGACCGGACCGATCTGGTAATGGGTACCGTCGAATTCCTTGACCGCCGTCACTTTCGACATGTTTCCGGACAGAAAAACCTCGTCCGCCGCACGGAAATCTTCGAACCCCAGCACGCATTCATGCACGCTCGTGCCGTCTGCGGCGAGGTTGGCGATATGGCGGGCGCGGGTGATCCCGGTCAGGAATGTGCCGTTGCCGATCGGGGTGAAGATTTCTCCGTCGCGGACCATGAACACATTGGCGGTCGCGGTTTCAGCGACATTGCCTAAGGCATCCGCGACCAGCGCGTTGGCATAGCCCTTGGACTGCGCTTCAGCCAGCATCCGGGCGTTGTTGGGATAAAGACAGCCCGCCTTGGCATTGACCACGCTGCTTTCCAGCACCGGCCGACGAAATCGCGTTGTTGTCAGGGCCAATGCGGTATCGGGTGCCATCATCGCAATCTCTTCAAGGCAGATCGCAAAGCCGGTCCTGTCGGGTGTCGGCACGATGGCCGACAATCCGCCGTCGATCGCCCAGTACATCGGACGGATATAGACAGCCGAAGTTTTCGGATAGGCGCCGAGCCCGTCCAGGACGATGGCGACCATGTCGGCGGTTGAAACCGTCGGCGTGATCATCAGCGCCTCGGCCGAGCGATTGACCCGCGCGCAATGCGCCTCCAGGTCCGGGGTCAGGCCGTTCACCGCCCGCGCCCCGTCGAAAACCGTTGTTCCAAGCCAGGACCCGTGGTCCGCCGCGCGCATGATCGGCACGTCGCCGTCGTGCCAGCTTCCTTCGAAATAAGTTCGGATGTTCTTGCCCGTCGCCATCTCGTTCCTCCGATAAGGCGCTGACTTTAGGCGCAGGTCGCTGCAAAGAAAAGGCCCCCGATCCGGCGGACGGATCGGGGGCTATGTCGGCAGCGGCGATCTGGGGAGGATCGCATATCGCGCCTAAGGTCCGGTCTGACGCCAAAGGGGACTGGCGTTTCGGCTGCGGGACGAGCGACTGACTTTGCCGTCCGGACCGGGTGCCGTGACTGGCACCTGTCCTTAGAAACTACTTCAGGTTTGATTCAGTTCCGTGACGGCAAAAATATTTCACTGGTCGGCAAGCGCCAGCAATCCCGGGATGTCCAGTGGCGCGTTTATCATCTTCAGGCTTCCACGTTCGTCATGCGGCCAGTCCACCTGATCGCGATCGCAATAAATCTCGATCCCGTTGCCGTCGGGGTCGCGGAAATAGAGCGCCTCGCTGACCCCGTGGTCCGCCGCGCCGTCCAGCTTCACCCCGGCCGCGATCACCTGCCGCAGCGCCCGAGCCAAGGCTTGACGCGTCGGGTAGAGGAACGCGACATGGTAAAGCCCGGTATGGCCCTCGGGCGGCGCAGTTCCGCCAAGGCTTTCCCAGGTATTCAAACCGATATGGTGGTGATAGCCGCCAGCCGACAGAAACGCGGCCCCCGTGCCGTAGCGCAGTTTCAGATCGAACCCCATGACCTGCGCATAAAAATCAATCGCCCGATCAAGATCAGAGACCTTCAGATGGATGTGGCCGACGGTTGTGCCCGGATCGGTCGAATAACTCATGTCGCGCCCCTTCATTCCTGTTGTGGGTAGCATAGACATCGGACCGTTGCCGGGGAACTGCCGAATACGCAGCCCCTCTGTGCAGGAATCGGCAGTAGGCCCAACCCCTAGAAACGGACCGGCCCCCGGCTTCTTTTGTTCAAAAATATTCCCGCCGGAGGCATCCCCCGGTGCCGCCCCATGCAGCACTGGGGATTAGCGGGACCGCACCAGACCGACGATGTCGTAGGTTGTCTGGACAATCGGCCTGGCGATCGCTTCGGCGCGTTCCGCGCCCTTGCCAAGTATCCGGTCAATCTCTGCGGGATCGGCCATCAGGCGGCTCATCTCCGTTGAAATCGGTCCGAGCTTGGCCACCGCCAGATCGGCCAGCGCCGGCTTGAAGCGGCCCCAGCCCGCACCGGCATATTCCGCGATCACCGCCTCTGATGTCATGTCGGCCAGCCCGGCGTAGATGTCGACGAGGTTACGCGCTTCGGGCCGGTCCTTCAGCCCTTGCAGGCTATCGGGCAAAGGCTCGGGATCGGTGCGCGCCTTCTTCAGTTTCTTCGAGATCGTGTCGGGGTCGTCGGTCATGTTGATCCGTTCCATGTCGCTCTCGCCGGATTTCGACATTTTCCTTGTGCCGTCGCGCAGGTTCATCACCCGCGTGGCGGGGCCTTCGATGACCGGATTGGTCAGTGGAAAGAAATCCACCTTGTAGTCGTGGTTGAACTTCGCCGCGATGTCGCGGGTCAACTCGACATGCTGCTTCTGGTCTTCACCCACCGGGACATGGGTCGCGTGATAAAGAAGGATATCGGCCGCCATCAGGGCCGGATAGGCATAGAGCCCGAGCGACACTTTCTCGGCATTGGCGCCCGCCTTGTCCTTGAACTGGGTCATCCGGTTCATCCAGCCGACACGCGCGACACAGTTGAAGATCCAGGCCAGCTCTGTATGCGCCGGAACCTGGCTTTGATTGAACAGGATCGAGCCGTCGGGGTCGATGCCCGAGGCGATCAGTCCTGCCACGACCTCTCGGGTCGCGTGGGTCAGCGTGGCTGGGTCCTGCCAGACGGTGATCGCATGCATGTCGACGACGCAATAGATCGTCTCGAACTCCGGGCCCTGCATTCCGACCCAGCGCTTGATCGCCCCAAGATAGTTGCCAAGCGTCAGCCCACCCGAGGGCTTGATCCCCGAAAACACCCGCGGTGTGAAAGCAGTGTCGGTCATGCGTCTGCTCCGTCTGGATTTCTGCGTCCCGCTCGCTTACCCATGCGCAAAAGGGTCGTCAAGGAAAGTACGCCGAATGAAGAGCAGTCACGAAGAAACCCCGTTCAACGCGTTACCGCCGATCGTGGTGGCGCTGTCGCTTCTGATTTTAGGCGTCGAGTTGATATTTCAGGCCGGGACAAGGGGTCTGGCCGGGGGCCCCGAGGCAGTCGGCTGGCGGCTGGATGCAATCCAGATCCATGCTTTCTACCAGCCGCTGTTCGTCCAGATGATCGAGACCGGGACCGCGCCGCCAGAGACGCTGATGCGCTTCGTGACATATCCGTTCATCCACAACAGTTTTACCCATGCGCTGATGGTGATCGTGTTCCTGCTCGCGCTCGGAAAGATGGTCGGAGAGATCTTTGGCACGGTGGCGGTGCTTCTGGTATTCTTCCTGTCGGCGATTGTCGGCGCGTTGGCCTACGGCCTGCTCTTGAATGATCCGCAGCCGCTTTATGGCGGGTATCCAGCCGTTTACGGGCTGATCGGGTCGTATACGTTCATGCTCTGGGTCAGCCTGACCGGCACCGGGAACAACCAATACAAGGCGTTCACGCTGATCGGCTTTCTTTTAGGAATCCAGTTGGTCTTCGGGCTTCTGTTTGGCGGCAACAAGGACTGGCTGGCCGACATCTTCGGCTTCGCGACCGGGTTCTTTCTGTCCTTCGCGCTGGTACCCGGAGCCTGGGGTCGGATGGTCGACAAGCTGCGTCAGCGTTAACGGCGCATCAGGCGGCGCAGTTCAGGCAGGCTGACCGCCCCGATCGCCTGTCCAATGGCGAAATAGCTGATCACCCCGGCCATCACCAGCAGGGCCAGCGCCCCGTAGCGCCAATGGGTAGAGTTCAGCAGGTCCGCAAACAGCCAGCTCACGCCCAGCAGGCAGACCCCCATCGCCAGCGACGCCATCAGGATGCGGCGCGCTCGGATCACGAATTCTGCATCGAATTCCACGGCATGGCCCATGTGCCTGCGGCCATGCCAAAGCTGGAACACCATCGCCCAGGCGGCCACCGTCGTGCCGACCGCCGCCGCGAGATAGCCGATCACCGGCGCAAGTCCCACGGCCAGCGCCGCATTCACCACCATCGACACGACGGCGAAGCGAAACGGGGTGCGGGTGTCTTCGCGCGCGAAATAGAGCGGTTGCAGCACCTTCTGCATCACGAAAGCCGGCAGGCCCAACCCGTAGATCGCCAGCGCCAGCGCCGTCGCGGTGGTATCCTCGGCGGTGAACCGACCGCGTTGAAACAGTACGGAAACCAGCGGCTCTGCGATCACCACCAGCGCTACGGCGGCCGGGAGTGTCAGCAACAGCGCGAATTCCGTCGCCCGGTTGAACGAGCGTCGGCCCGCGACTTCGTCGTCGGCACCAAGGCGGCGCGAAAGCTCTGGCAGCAGCACGACGCCGATGGCGATACCGACGACGCCAAGCGGCAACTGGTACAGCCGGTCGGCATAGTTCAGCCACGCAATTGCGCCGTCGAAGAAACTGGCGACCTGGCGTCCGATCAAGAGGTTGATCTGCACCACCCCGCCGGCCATCGCTGCAGGCACGGCGATCACGATCAGTCGTTTGAGCTGCGGTGTCAGGCGCGGTCGGCGCAATCGCAGTCGAAAGCCCGCGCGTTTCGCCGCCCACCAGACCAGCGCCAGTTGCACAATGCCGCCAAGCGGCACCGAGAGCGCCAGCGTGTCGCCCATCTGCAGCCCCAGATACCTGTCGATGCCAAGGCCCAGCATGTCGTCCGCGGGCCGGCCCAGCATCGCGGTCAGGACGATCCCCAGAATGAAGACCAGGTTCAGAAGGACCGGGGCCGCGGCGGCGGCGGTAAAACGCCCCATTGCGTTCAGAACGCCCGATACCAGTGCCGCGAGCGAAATGAACAGGATGTAGGGAAACGCCATGCGCCCGTATTGCACGGTCAGCGCAAAGCGTTCATCGCCGGCAAATCCGCTCGCCATCGCATAGACCAGCAGCGGCATCGCAAGAATGCCAAGGATCGTGAACAGCGTCAGCACCAGCGCCATCCCTGAAAACGCATCGCGGGCAAATCCCTCGGGGTCGTCCCCCGATTCCAGCCTTTTGGCGAACATCGGCACGAAGGCCATGTTGAACGCGCCTTCGGCGAAGAACCGGCGGAACATGTTGGGCAGCGCAAAGGCAACCAGGAACGCCTCGGCGATCGGGCCGGAGCCCAGGAACGCCGCAATCAGGATGTCACGGACAAAGCCCAGCACACGGCTGATCAATGTCCAGACCCCAACGGTCAGAAAGCCGCTGAGCAGACGGATCGGAGTCATCAGTGCGATGCCCTCTCAGCGCCTTGTGAAATCGCCTCTCGCAGCTTCTTCTCAAGGGCGCGGCGGCGCGATTCAGAGTGGAACTTCAGCCCGAACATGTCCTTGACGTAGAACGTGTCCACCACCTGAGCGCCGAATGTCGCGATCACCGCGCTGGCGATATAGACGTTGTTGTTCGCCAGCGTGCGGGTCAGGTCGTACAAGAGCCCGGGCCGGTCACGTGTGTCGACTTCGATGATCGTGTAGATCTCGGAGCCTTCGTTGTCGAAGGCGATCGAGGTGGGCACCCGGAACGCGCGTTCCCGCTTCTTGATCTTGTCGCGGTCCTTCAACGCGTCGCGGGCCACGACCTCGCCGCGCAGGGTCTTGCTGATCATCGAGCGCAAGCGCGGCAGGCGCGATGTCTCGTAGGGCGCGCCTTCGGCGTCCTGAACCCAGAACACGGCGGTCGCATAACCATCTTTTGATGTATAGGTGCGGGCGTCCACGACGTTGGCCCCAACCAGTGCCAGCGCGCCTGCAAGCCGCGAAAAGATACCGGGGTGATCGGCCAGCGCGAAACAGGCGCGGGTGGCGTCGCGATCCTCGTCGAGCAGCAGATCGACCCGGATCTCGTCGTTGCCGATGCCCCGCAGAAGGTTGGCAAAGACAACGTGCGCCGCCGTCGGCAGGCCCTGCCAGTAGGGGCCATAATGGCGCGTGGATTCCGTGCGCAGATCCTTCTTGGACCAGTCCGGCAACGCCTCGCGCAACGCCCGCTTGGCCTCTGTTTCGCGACCTTCGCGGTTGATATCCTCTAGCCCGTGTTCAAGCGCGCGGGCGGTTTCGCGGTAGAGGCTACGCAGCAACTCGGCCTTCCAGTTGTTCCAGGTATTGGGTCCGACGCCGCGGATATCGCAGACCGTCAGCACGGTCAGAAGATCCAGCCGTTTCTTCGATTTCACCGCCTTGGCGAAATCCCTGACCGTGCGGGGATCGGCGATGTCACGCTTTTGCGCCATGTCCGACATCAACAAATGATAGCGCACCAGCCACTCGACCGTATCGCATTCATCCTGCTTCAGACCAAGTCTGGGACAGACCCGGCGCGCGATCTGGGCACCGAGGATGGAATGATCCTCGGCGCGGCCCTTGCCGATGTCATGCAGCAGCAGCGCGACGTAAAGCACCCGGCGGTTGACGCCTTCTTTCAGGATGCCGCTGGCGATCGGCAATGATTCACGCCGTTCCCCACGCTCGATCTGCGCCAGCGTCGAGACACATTGGATGATGTGCTCGTCCACCGTGTAATGGTGATACATGTTGAACTGCATCATCGCGACGATCGGCTCGAACTCGGGTATGAGCGCGCCGAGGATGCCCAATTCGTTCATCCGCCGGAGCGCGCGTTCCGGGTTGCCGTGCTTGAGCAGCAGCCCGATGAAGATCCGGGCGGCTTCGGGGTCGCGCTGCATCTCTTCGTCGATCAGGTCCAGATTGGCCGCGATCAGCCGCATCGCATCGGAATGCAGCAGATAACCGGTGCGCAGGGCCTCCTCGAAAATCCGCAGAAGATTGAGTTTGTCTTTCAGAAACTCTTTCGGATTAGCGATATTCAGGCGGTTCAGTTCAACCTTGTAGCCGGGCTTCACGTTCTTGCGACGGCGAAAGAAGCCGATCAGCCGCGGTTCTTTCTTGAGGTGCTTTGCCTCCAGCGACGTCAGGAAGATGCGGGTCAACTCGCCAACGCGGGTGGCGTGCCGGAAATAGTCCTGCATGAAATGTTCGACGGCGCGGCGACCGCCCTTGTCAGCGTATCCCAACCGCTCTGCCACCTCGACCTGCATGTCGAAGGTCAGTTGATCCACCGGACGTCCAGTGATCAGATGCAGATGCGCGCGCACCGCCATCAGGAAATTCTCGGCCGCGTTGAACGCATCATACTCGTCCTGGGTGAAGACCTTGAGCCCCACCAGTTCGGCGGCGTAGCGGACGCCGTGCAGATACTTGTCGATCCAGTAAAGCGATTGCAGGTCCCGCAGGCCGCCCTTGCCCTCTTTGACATTCGGTTCGACGACGTATCGCTGACCGCCCTGCTTCTTGTGGCGCTCTGCGCGTTCGGCCAGTTTGGCTTCGATGAACTCGGCGCCGGTATTGCGGAACAGGTCGTGCCGCAGCCGCTTGCTCAGGTCTTCGGCCAATGGCGCGAAGCCCCCCAGAAAACGGTTTTCCAGCAACGCCGTCCTGATGGTGAAATCGTCTTTCGCCAGCCGCAGGCAATCCTTGACGGTGCGGGTGGCGTGGCCAATTTTCAGATGCATGTCCCAGAAGATGTAGAGCATGCTTTCCACTACGCTCTCTGCCCAGGCGGTGGTCTTGTACGGGGTCAGAAACAGCAGATCGACGTCGGAATGCGGCGCCATTTCCGACCGACCATAGCCGCCGACTGCCATTACAGCGATTCGCTGACTGGCCGTGGGGCTTGGCGCCGGGTGCAGATACCGTGTCGCGACATCGAGCACTGTCGCAACGATTCCGTCCATCAGCCAGGCATAGGCGGCATGGGCTTCTCGCGCCGCCAGGGGGCGGGCCGTAAGGGCCGCGGCGATGGCATCTCGACCGCTCGACTGCGCCCGACCCACGATCGCGACGGTGACCGCGCGGATCTGCTTGTGGTCAGTCAGATCGCCGATTGCGGCGGCAAGCTCGGCCGCGACAGCCGGGGCATCGAATATGTCAGACGCCGGACAAATCAGGTTGTCCGGCGTCGCTGTCGGGATAGCAGAGGCGCGCGGCTCAGAAGCCGGCGCCACCAAAGCTTCTTGGGGCAGGGTCAATGATGCTAACCTGATTGTTCACTATCTGGGCAACGGCCAGACCGCGTTCGTTGGTGCCGTCCGCGAGCAGACGGAACACGCCGTTCACACCGGCAAAACCCGAGCCTTGTGTCAGCGCCTGTCGGGTCAGGGCATCGGCATTGCCAGACTTGATCAGCGCACCGATCGCCGCGATACCGTCATAGGCCAGCCCCGCGATCGGATGCGGCGCCCCGCCATAAGCCCCGGCATATCGGTTCTGGAAGCTTGCGTTCAGCCCCGGATCGGGAATTGCAAACCAGCCACCCTGCAGACCCGGCAGCGCCATTGCGCTGGAAGGAATGTCCCAGCGTTGCAGGCCGATGAACTGCGCGGTCTCGGAACCGATGCCGTTTTCCTTGAGCAGTTGCGTCAGGATCGGCAGCGCCCCGGCGGTGCCCGAGGTGAAGAACAACGCATCCGCGCCGCTCGACCGGACCTGGCTGGCGATGCCGGGCACCGCGTTGATCACGCCCTGTTGCGACAGTTCGAACGACGCGCTGCCGGCGACCGAAGCGCCGGACCGCGCGGCGGCACGGCTAATCGCATCGCGGCCTTGCTGTTCGGCCGCGTCCTGGCCGTGAACGATCAGGATGTTGCGACGGCCCTGCCGGCTGGCATACTGCGTCAGACGGTTCGCGGTGTTCTGAAACGTCGGGCCAAGCACGAACACGTTGCCCCCCGCGATCGCCGTGTTGTTCGAGAACGACAGAACGTTCACCCCGCGACCTGCGACCGCGTTTCCGGCGGCATTCGCCGATTCTGCATAGACCGGACCCAGGATGATCTTGGCGCCTTCGTCCACCGCTTGGGCCGCGACCGCCGCGGCTCGCGCCGGCTGGCCTGCCGTGTCGTAAATCCGCAAATCGATCTCGACCCCGCCGAGATCAGCGACCGCCAGACGCGCCGCATTGATCAGGCTGCTGGCAAGAACCGCGTCGCCACCGTTGCCTGAGCCTTGCGGCACCAGCAAAGCCACGGTAACCGCCCGTGTGGTGTCGATACTGGGGCCGCCTGTGGCCATTGGTTGACAGGCGACAAGTGCAATCACCGAGACAAGCAGGACAATCTGCGCCAGTGCCTTGCGGGCCGGACGTAAAACGGAAATCATGGGCTGTTCCTCATTCCCAGCAACAAACAAAGTCGAACGGGCAAAGCCTATGCAAATCCAGAACCTTAGTAAATGTCGCAATCGCGAGGTGCGCGCATGAGCGCGGAAATCCGTCCACTGGGGGCCGGGCTGTACTTCGTGGCCACGCCGATCGGGACGGCACGCGACATTACATTGCGCGCTTTGGATATCCTGACTTCGGCCAATGTGATCGCGGCCGAGGACACCCGTACGGTGCGGCACCTGATGGAAATTCACGGCATTGCCGTCGGCGATCGGCCGATCGTCGCCTACCACGACCATAACGGCGCCGCAGTCCGGCCGAGACTCTTGTTGGCGTTGGAAGAAGGGAAATCGGTTGCTTATGTTTCAGAGGCCGGAACGCCGCTGGTGGCCGATCCGGGATTCGCACTGGCGCGTGAGGCGATCGCCGCCGGCCACACCGTGACGACCGCGCCGGGCCCCTCGGCGCTTCTTGCTGCGCTGACGGTTGCGGGCTTGCCGACAGATCGGTTTCTGTTCGCCGGGTTTCCGCCTAATGCCAGCACGGCCCGGCGCAGTTTCTTTCGTGACCTGGCGGGCATTCCGGCGACGCTGGTGATTTATGAAAGCCCGAAACGGATTCAACAATCCTTAAAGGACATGGTGCTAGAACTGGGCGCAGAACGAGAGGCGGCGATCTGCCGGGAATTGACCAAGAAATTCGAAGAGGTGCTGCGTGCGCCCCTTGGAACGCTGGAAAGTCTGATTGCGGACCGGACGCTGAAGGGCGAGATCGTGGTGGTGATCGACCGCGACCGGGCACCACCGACAGAGGATCGGCTGGAAGAGGCGCTGACAGACGCGCTGTTAACCCTGTCGGTCAAAGATGCTGCCCATGCGGTGTCCGAGGCGTTAGGATTGCCACGGCGCAAGGTCTACCAGCTTGCGCTGGAACTGGAGAAAAAGAAATGAGCGGATCGGTTTCCTATCACGCGGGGCTTTCAGCCGAAGATCAGGTTGCGGCCGATTATGCACGGCGCGGCCACGGCACGCGGGGTCACCGGTGGCGCGGCTCTGCGGGCGAAATCGACCTGATCGCAGAAGATGGCGACGGGCTGATCTTCGTGGAAGTGAAGAAATCAACGGATTTTGCACGCGCCGCCGAACGGCTCAGCCGCCGCCAGATGCAGCGAATCTATGCGTCGGCTGCCGAATATCTTGGACAGATGCCGCGCGGCCAGATGACCGACGTGCGCTTTGACGTGGCGCTTGTTGACGCGTCCGGTGCGATCGAGATCATCGAAAACGCCTTCGGCCAGTGATCCCGGCCGACAGCCTCTTCCGGCATTGATCCCGCGGGCGCGCTGCGCCATGTAGGTCGGAACCGATGGAGGGGCATGATGTTGTTGAACGTTGCAATTCAGATGGATCCGATCGGGCCGATCAATATCGACGCCGACAGCACGTTCCGCATCGCCTTGGAAGCACAGGCGCGGGGTCACCGGCTGTTCTACTACACGCCCGACAAACTGGCCTACCAGAACGGTCGCGTCACGGCCCGTGGCTGGCCGCTCGATCTGCGGCGCGAAAAGGGCAACCACTTCACGCTGGGCGAAGAAACCGAGGTCGATCTGGCGGATTGGGACGTGGTCTGGCTGCGTCAGGATCCGCCTTTCGACATGGGTTACATCACGACCACCCATATCCTGCAGATGATCCATCCCGAGACCCTGGTGGTGAATGACCCGTTCTGGGTCCGGAACTATCCCGAAAAGCTGCTGGTCCTGGAATTCCCGGAACTGACGCCGCCGACCACGATCGCCCGTGATCTGACGACGCTGAAAGCGTTCAAGCACGCTCATGGCGACATCATCCTCAAGCCGCTTTACGGCAACGGCGGCGCCGGGGTGTTTCGGCTCGATCCGAATGACCGCAACCTGTCGTCACTGCACGAGCTGTTCACCGGTATCAACCGCGAGCCGCTGATCGCGCAGAAATTCTTGCCCGATGTTTCGAACGGCGACAAACGGATCATCCTGGTCAACGGTGAACCTGTGGGCGCGATCAATCGGGTTCCCCAGGCAGGCGAGACGCGGTCGAACATGCATGTCGGCGGTCGACCCGAGAAGATCGGCTTGTCGGACCGTGACCTCGAAATCTGCGCCAGGATTGGTCCGCTGCTGCGCCAGAAGGGGCAGATCTTCGTTGGCATCGACGTGATCGGCGATTACTTGACCGAGATCAACCTGACCTCGCCGACCGGCATTCAGGAACTCGAACGTTTCGACGGGACCAACACCGCCGAGAAGCTGTGGCAGGTGATCGAGGCCAAGCGCGCCGGTTAGAATCCAGCGTCACGAGGCGATGGACTCTTGCCGATGGGCAATACGGTAGCTGATCGCCTCTGCCACATGGCTTTTGCTGACCGTTTCCGATCCGGCCAGGTCAGCGATGGTGCGTGCCACCCGCAATACCCGGTGATAGCCGCGCGCCGACAAGCCGAACCGTTCCGCAGCCCGGCCCAGAAGCGCCTTGCCGTCGGCCTCTGGCATCGCGATGCGTTCCAGCAATGCGCCTTCTGCATCGGCATTGACCCGGACGCCGTCATGCGCGGCGTAGCGTTCGGCCTGGCACTGGCGGGCGGCTCGAACACGGGCGGCCACGACCGCCGAGGCCTCGCCGCTTTGCGGCAGGTCGAGATCTGCGTATGACACTGGCGGCACTTCGACGCGAAGGTCGAACCGGTCCATCAGCGGCCCCGAGATACGACCAAGGTAGTCTTCTCCGCACACCGGAGCACGAGCGCAGGCGCGGGCAGGATCTGATAGGTATCCGCATTTGCACGGGTTTGCGGCGGCGACCAGCATGAAGCGGCAAGGGTAGCGGATGTGGGCGTTGGCACGGGCAACCACGACCTCGCCGGTTTCGATCGGCTGACGCAGGGTTTCAAGCACCGCGCGGGGGTATTCCGGGAACTCGTCCATGAACAGCACGCCGTTGTGGGCCAGCGAAATCTCTCCGGGTTTTGCGCCCTTGCCGCCGCCGACGATTGCGGCCATCGAGGCGGTGTGATGCGGTTCGCGGAACGGCCGGACCCGTGAAATGCCACCTTCGTCTAGCAGTCCGGATAGCGAGTGGATCATCGAGGTTTCAAGTGCCTCGGCAGCGGTCAGCGGCGGCAGGATGCCGGGCAGCCGCGCAGCCAGCATCGATTTGCCCGATCCCGGGGTGCCGATCATCAGCAGGTGGTGCCGTCCTGCGGCCGCGATTTCCAGCGCACGCTTGGCGCGTTCCTGACCCTTGACATCGCAAAGGTCTCGACCGGCAGGCGCGTCCCGCACTTCCCCCGGATCGGAGGGTGCCAGGATCTTCTGGCCGGTGAAATGCTGGATCACCTCGATCAGTGACCCTGCCGCAAGGACCTTGACGGCGCCAACCCATGCGGCTTCGGCGCCACAGGCGCGCGGGCAAAGCAGCGCCCGATCGTGTTCTGCAGCGGCCATCGCGGCAGGCAAGGCGCCGATGACCGGCACCAGCGACCCGTCCAGCGACAGTTCGCCCAACGCAACGGTTTGCTCGACATCCTCGCTCGGCACGATGTCCAGCGCGGCCAGCAGCGCCATCGCGATCGGCAGGTCGAAATGCGAGCCTTCCTTTGGCAGATCGGCGGGCGACAGGTTGATCGTGATCCGCTTGGAGGGCAGGGCGATCGACAATGTCGACAGCGCCGAGCGCACCCGTTCTCGGGCTTCCGACACGGCTTTGTCGGGCAGACCGACTATGGCGAAGGATGGCAGTCCGGGTGTGATGCTGCATTGCACCTCGACCATCCGCGCCTCGACCCCTTCAAACGCCACCGTATAGGCGCGCGAAACCATTCTGACCTCCGCCCAACTCTGGGTTAACGGCTAGGCCGAATGGGTTAAGGCGGGGTAAATGTCAGGCAGGCCAAGGTTTGGTTGGCAGGTCGCGGGCATAAGGTTGCGAGTCGTAGCTGACCTTCAGCCCCTCGGCCCGCCAAGCCTGAAAATCTGCGTCTGCCAGATGAGCCGCCACATAAGCTTTGGCCTGGGTATCGACTGTCAGGTCGTATCCGGCAATGCGGGCCGCCACAGGCGCGAAGAACACATCCGCCAGAGAGTACTTGTCAAAGAGCCAGGGGCTGTCACCACCGTGGCGTTGACGGGCCAGGGCCCAGAGCGCCTCGATCCGGTCCAGATCAGCGCGGACCGGGTCTGGGACTTCGACATTCGTATATTGATGGATAAGCTGCATCGGGCACGCCGCCCGCAATGCCCCGAACCCCGCATGCAGTTCCGCCACCATCCAGCGGGCCAGGGCGCGCGCGGCGGCATCGGCGGGCCAAAGACCAGATTCCGGGTGACGTTCCGCCAGCGTTTCGGCGATCGCCAGAGTGTCGCCCACGACAATACCTTCGGGTGTGCGCATCACGGGAACCAGACGCGCGGGGGCGAGGGGCGCAAGATCCTGCGCCATCGTGCCGGAATAAAGCCCGACCAGATGGGTGCGCACCGGCAGGTCGAATTTCTGAAACATCAGCCAGCCGCGCAGCGACCAGCTTGAAAACGAGCGGTCGCCGATGAAAAGGTCATAAGTCACTGTCACATCCCCCTATTCCGATCACGTTAGCGGGTTCACGTGAAGGCGGGAAATTCAGATTTATGGTCCGCAGTATCACGGACAGTGATTGATTTGCGCGATCGACCAGTCGGATCCGTCACGGTCAAGACGGGTCACCGAAAGGTTGTCGATCTTGTGCGCCAGCACCTTTTGGGCCGACAGACCGGACGCCGCCTGAATCTGCGTCAGGATCACCCCGATATGGGCCACGATCACGATATCCCGGCCGGAATGGGCCTGGCCGAGCCGCTCGACGAAACCGCCGACACGGGTTGCGACATCATTCCAGCTTTCACCGTCGGGCGCGGCCACATCGCCGGGAACTTCCCAGAATGCCCGGCTGAGTTCGGGATCCCGGTCTGCGACTTCGGCAAAATGCAGTCCGTCCCAGCGGCCGAAGTTGAACTCGCGCAGGTCGGTTGAATGCGCCAGACGCTGGCGATGCCCGACGATCGCGTCGCCAGTGGTCACCGCACGGTCGAGATCTGATGTCACCAGGATCGCGTCCTGCGGCAAATAGGCAGCCAGCCGCGCAATCCGCGCCGCGTCAGACAGGTCCGCGGGAACATCGCGCCAGCCAACAAAGCATTTTTCATGGGTCGGGGCGTGGCGCACCCACCAGAATCGGGTCGCGCTGGTCAATCGGGGATTGTCCCCTTGAGAACCATCGGCAGGCCGGCAATCACCATCAGCACCAGATCGGCCTGTGCCGCCAGTGTCTGATTGAGCCGGCCCTGCATGTCGCGAAACCGGCGCGCGAGCGCGTTTTCGGGCACGACCCCCTGGCCGACCTCGTTCGATACGACGACGACGGGTGCGCGGCAGGCGGCGAGTGCTGCAACCAGCGCCTGCGTTTCTGTTGTCAGATTGCTTTCGGCCAGCAGGTGGTTGCTGAGCCAGAACGTGGCGCAGTCCAGCAGCACGGCGCCTTCTGCCGGGATCCGTGCCAATGCGCCATCGAGATCCAACGGCGCTTCGATCGTGGTCCAGTCACGTCCGCGGTTGGCCCGGTGCTTGAGAATCTTGAGCCGCATCTCGTCATCCAACGCCTGCGCAGTGGCAAGATATACATGCGGACCGGGCTGCGACTTGATCAATTTTTCGGCCAGCGCCGACTTGCCGGAACTGGCTCCTCCAAGAACTAGAGACAGATGCGGGAACATTATTGTGAAAAACCCGTTGATCCAAAGCTGCTACCTTTACGTAACAGGAGTAGCTGAAAAAAGAAAAGGCTGACGTTTCGCGTTGGCCAGCCGCTGGGGGGCCCACATGGCACTCGATGGATATGCTGATCAAAGACACACCCGCCGCGCAATGCGGGCAGAACTTCTGGATGCAGATACTGAACTTGTTCTCGCGTATGCTTGGCGCGACGACCGCGATGAACAGGCATTGCACCGCCTGATTACCGCCTACATGCGGCTGGCGATTTCAATGGCGGCGAAGTTTCGTCGCTATGGCGCGCCGATGAATGACCTGATCCAGGAGGCAAGTCTGGGGCTGATGAAAGCCGCCGACAAGTTCGACCCGGATCGCGGCGTTCGATTTTCAACTTATGCGGTCTGGTGGATCAAGGCGTCGATCCAGGACTACGTGATGCGCAACTGGTCGATGGTGCGAACTGGCTCGACCTCGAGCCAGAAGTCGTTGTTTTTCAACCTGCGCCGCGTTCAAGCCAAACTGGAACGCGAGGCGAACAGCCGGGGTGAGTCGCTCGACCAGCATCAATTGCGGCAGTTGATCGCGTCCGAAGTGGGCGTGCCGCTGCACGATGTCGAAATGATGGAAGGACGTTTGTCCGGCTCGGATTACTCGCTGAACGCCACGCAATCGCTTGATGACGAGGGTCGCGAATGGATCGAGGCGCTGGAAGACGATGGCGCGCAGGCAGCCCAGATCGTCGAGGAAAGCCACGACCGGGCGGCCTTGCGCGGCTGGCTTGCCAAGGCGATGTCGTGCCTCAGCGAGCGCGAACGTTTCATCGTGGCGGAACGCAAGCTGCGCGATGATCCGCGGACCCTGGAAAGTCTGGGCGAAGAGCTTGGCCTGTCGAAAGAGCGCATCCGCCAGGTCGAAGCCGCAGCCTTCGCCAAGATGCGCCGCAGTCTGGAGGATCAGACGAAAGAGTTGCAGAACTTTCTTGTCTGACGACCACTCTCTTGGAAATATCCTCGATTCAGCGCAATTTGGCCCATGACAGGCCTTGCAGAGTTGCATTTTGTGGATGGTATTCAGCGCTGACGTAGCCGTCGAACCCTTCGGCATCCAGCTGAGCGAAGAAAGCCGGATAGTCGATATCGCCACCCACCGGCTCGTGTCGGCCCGGCACGCCCGCAACCTGGATGTGCCGCACCATTGCCGCGTGTCGGTTCCATGTGGCGATGGCGTCGCCCGTTATGATCTGGGCGTGATAAGCGTCGAATTGCAGGCCGAGATTGGGCGCATCGACCGCGTCCAAAATCGCGGCCGCCTGATCGAAATCATTCAGGAAATATCCCGGCATGTCGATGCCGTTGATCGGCTCGATCGTCAGGCTCTGGTCGGGGGCCTTGGCTGCCGCCCAAGCCAGATTGCGCACGAAGGTCTGTTCTGCGACCAGCCCCAGCGCCTTGCCCGCCATGACATGAACATGACGCGGGTTCAGACGCGCAGCATACCGAAGACTTCGCTCGAAATCGCGGCGAAACCGCGCTTCACTGCCGGACACCGCCGCAAACCCCCGGTCGCCGCCGGCCCAGTTCGGCGGCGGCGTGTTGATGAGCACGAGCGTCAATGCGCAATCGCGCAGCCGATCGGCGATCTGCGAGACGGGATCGTTGTAGGGAAACAGGATTTCCACTGCATCGAATCCGGCGTCCCGTGCTGCCGCGAACCGATCCAGGAACGGCAATTCGTTGAACAGGAAAGTCAGATTTGCAGCAAAACGAGGCATTCAGGGAAGTTCGGCGGACGGAATGACCTCGAAGAATTGCCCCGACGACCAAAGACCGAACCAGCGTTCACCGTCGCGATCTTCATGTGCGCCGATTTCAACAAGCCGGTAGAAGCTTTTGCGGTCGATCAGCGCTTCAAGATTGCGGCGCACAAGGACATAGGGCGAGGGTTCGCCGGTGTCAGCGTCGCGCACCACCCGGATCGGATTGCCGGGTCCGGCCACCACAACATCGCCGACATTGGTCTCGAAGGTCAGCACCTGATCGCGGCCTTCGCCGGTCGCTTCGAAATCGACCGCGACAAACGGCGCATCGTCCACCGTGATGCCGACTTTTTCCACGGGTGTGACCAGGAAATAGTCGTCGCCGTCGCGCCGCAGGATTGTCGAGAAAAGCCGCACAAGTTCTTTCCGGCCTATCGGTGTGCCCAGATAAAACCACGTGCCATCACGGGCGATCCGCATATCGAGGTTGCCGCAGAATTCCGGGTTCCACAGATGGACAGGCGGTAATCCGCGTTTTCCGGCGGCCTTGGCGGCGGCTGCAAGGTTGTCGGCGTCAGGTTTCACGATCATTTGTCCAGTCGGTGCTTTTGCCATTTGTAAGCTGCGCGATAAGTCCCTTTAATGCGACCATATATTGAACAGGAGAGTTTTGTCATGGCTGAAGCCCGCGATCTGGTGGTCGAGATTGAAAAACTGGAGGCAAAGCTCGCCGAGGCGAAAGTCAGCATTACCAAGCGGTTCATCGGGCAGGAGCGTGTCGTCGATCTGGTTTTGTCGGCGCTGCTGTGTGGCGGCCATGGATTGCTTATCGGCCTGCCGGGGTTGGGAAAAACCCGACTTGTCGATACGCTGTCGACTGTTATGGGCCTTGACGGCGCGCGGGTGCAGTTCACGCCCGATCTGATGCCGGCCGACATTCTCGGGTCCGAAGTGCTTGAAACCGCCAAGGATGGCAGTCGCGCGTTCCGGTTCGTCGAAGGACCGGTGTTCTGCCAGTTGCTGATGGCTGATGAGATCAACCGCGCCAGCCCGCGCACGCAATCGGCGCTGTTGCAGGCGATGCAGGAGAAATCCGTGACGATCGCGGGTCAGCCGCACGCGTTGCCCAAGCCCTTCCACGTTCTGGCGACGCAGAACCCGATCGAGCAGGAAGGCACCTATCCGTTGCCAGAAGCGCAGCTGGACCGGTTTCTCGTGCAGATCGACGTCGATTATCCCGACCGTGACGCCGAGCGTGACATCCTGTTGGCCACGACCGGCGTGGCGGAAGAAGAGGCGCACCAGGTCTTTACTGCGGCAGAACTGATGGCGGCACAGGTGCTTTTGCGCCGGATGCCGGTCGGGGACGCGGTGGTCGAGCAGATCCTCGATGTCGTGCGCGCCTTCCGGCCAGAGGATCCGACAGCCCCCGAAGCGGTGCGCACCAGCGTCGGCTGGGGCCCCGGCCCGCGTGCCGCGCAAGCGCTGATGCTGACAGTGCGGGCGCGCGCGTTGCTGGACGGAAGGCTGGCGCCAAGCGCCGAGGATGTCAGCGCGATGGCCCGCCCGGTTCTGACGCACCGCATGGCGCTGAGCTTTGCCGCGCGGGCGCGCGGCGAAACCCTGGGCAATCTGATTGACCGCACCGCCGAGGACGTGACGCGGATCGAGGCTGCCGCGTGAATCAACCCGCCGCCCTGCGCAGCCGTGCCGAAGGCCTTGCCGCCGCGCTGCCGCCGCTGATGGCGGAGGCCGAGCATCTGGCAGCGACGGTTCTTCTGGGCGCACATGGTCGCAGGCGGTCAGGCATGGGCGACGAGTTCTGGCAATATCGACCCGCGATGCCGGGCGACGAGGCGCGCGCCATCGACTGGCGGCGATCCGCCCGGTCCGACGCGCATTTCGTGCGTGAAAAGGAATGGCAGGCGGCGCAAAGCGTGCTGATGTGGGTCGATGACGCGCAATCGATGGATTTTGCGTCCGACAAGAACCTGCCGTCGAAGGCCGATCGCGCCCGCTTGCTTGCGATGGCCTCGGCGATCCTGCTGATCCGGGGCGGCGAACGGGTGGCGTTGTCGGCACTGGGCACTCCGCCGCGGTCGGGCGAGTTGCAGCTTATCCGGATCGCGCAAGGCCTCAGCGAAGGCGGCGAGCGTCCGGATTATGGCAAACCGGAACTGCGCGGCATGCTGGCCCATTCGCGGGCGCTGTTCATTTCGGATTTCATGGCCGATCTGGAACCTGTGACGGCGCAATTGACAAAAGCGGCCGACCGCGGCGTCAAGGGTGCGATCCTGCACCTGCTCGATCCGCAGGAAGAGGCGTTTCCCTTTGACGGCCGCACGATCTTCGAAAGCATGGGGCGCAGTGTCCGCCACGAGACGCTGAAGGCCGGCGAATTGCGCGACCGCTATCTTGACCGACTTGCCCGGCGCAAGGACGCCCTGCAACTGCTGGCTCGCCGCACCGGCTGGCAATACCATTGTCACCACACCAGCGACCCGGCGCAGTCCGCATTGTTGTGGACCTATGCCGCGCTCGAGCGGCGGAACTAGATGTTCACGCTTGCCGGCATAGGATTTACCGCACCCTGGCTCTTGCTGGGGCTGATCGCACTGCCGATCCTGTGGATCTTGCTGCGCGCGGTGCCACCCGCGCCGATCCGTCGGCTGTTTCCCGGCGTGGTCCTGCTTTTGGGTCTGGCCGATGATGAAACCCAGACCGACAAGACGCCGTGGTGGCTGTTGCTGATCCGCACGCTGGCGGTGGCAGCGGTGATCCTGGGCTTTGCCGGCCCGATCCTGAACCCGAAGGATCAGACGCCGGGTCGCGGCCCGCTTTTGATCCTGACGGACGGAAGCTGGGCGGATGCGCGCGACTGGCCGGGTCGGATCGACAGGATCGATGCGGCACTGGAAGATGCAGCCCGGACCGCGCGGCCCGTGGCCATTGTTTCACTCACCGACCTGCCGGTCGGAGACCTGCCGTTCCAGTCGGCGGATGTCTGGGCGACACGTCTGCCGAACCTGGTGCCGAAACCCTGGGAACCCGATGCGGCATCGGTTGCGGCTTGGGCCGAGGCGTTGCAGGGATCGTTCCAGACCTTCTGGATGTCCGACGGCCTTGACCGCGCCAGCCGCGCAACGCTGCTATCGGCGCTGGAAAGCCATGGCGAGGTAAAGGTGTTCGAGGGCGCGCGGCCGGTTCTGGCGTTGCGACCCGCCAGCTTCAGCGACGGTGCCGTGAAGATCACCGCACTCCGGGCGCGGTCCGGCGATGCGTCCGAGGCGATCGTCACCGCGCACGGTCTCGATCCGGCGGGGATCGAGCGCGAACTGTCGCGTGGCACGGTAAGCTTTGCCGCGCCCGACATGCTGGCGGCGACCGCACTGTCGCTGCCGCCGGAACTGCGCAACCGGATCACCCGCTTCCAAATCGAGGGTGTCCGCTCTGCTGGGGCGGTCAGTCTGACCGACGACGCGCTGAAGCGGCGCGAGGTGGCGTTGATCGCCGGTCGCGACGACCGCGAAGGTTTGGAATTGCTGTCGCCGACGCATTATCTGGAACAGGCCCTTGAACCGACCGCCGACCTGATCAACGGGACCCTGACCGACATCCTTCTGGCCAACCCGGACGTGATCGTGCTGGCCGATGTGGCGACACTCGCGCCCGCTGAATCCGATGCGATTGCCGAATGGGTGGACAAGGGTGGCCTGCTGCTGCGTTTCGCGGGGCCGCGTCTGGCTGCCAGCGATGTCAGCCGCGCCGAAGAAGACCCGCTGATGCCGGTTCGCCTGCGCGAGGGCGGTCGCAGCGTCGGCGGCGCGATGAGTTGGGGCGAGCCAAAGGAACTGCGCGCCTTTGCGCAATCCTCGCCTTTCTTCGGGCTCGAGATTTCGCCCGATGTCACGGTGTCTGCGCAAGTTATGGCCCAACCCGATCCGGCGCTGGCCGACCGGGTGATCGCAGCCCTTGCCGATGGAACGCCGCTGGTCACGCGCAAGCGGATCGGCGACGGTCAGGTCGTGCTCTTTCATGTCACGGCCAACGCCGAATGGTCGACGCTGCCGCTGTCGGGGCTTTTCGTGCAGTTGCTGGAACGGCTTGCGGTTTCGACGCGCCCCGCCCGTCCCGAAGCTGCCGATCTGGCGGGAACCGTCTGGGCGGCGTCCGAAGTGCTGGACGCCTTTGGTCAGGTTCAGGATGCAGGAACGATGCCGGGCGTGGCGGGCGAAGACCTGGCCGAAGGCAAGCCCGGCCCCGATATGCCGCCGGGGCTCTATGCCGGAGAGGACCGCCGCATCGCGCTGAATGTCATCGGAGCCGAGTCGACAATCGCGGCCAGCACCTGGCCGGCCCGGATTCCGGTCGAAGGCCTCGCGGTGGTCCGTGAAACCGTCCTGAAGGGCTGGCTTCTGTCGCTGGCGCTTGTCTTGCTGGCCGTCGATATCGTCGCGTCGCTCTTGCTGTCGGGGCGTCTCACCGGACCTCGTTCGGCGGCAACGACGGCGCTGGTTGCGCTGGCGCTTTTGGTGCCCCATGAAAGCCGCGCACAGGCCGATGACTTCGCGATTGCTGCCACGTCCGAGGTCGTTCTGGCCCATGTCATCACTGGCGATGCCCGGCTGGATGATATTGCCGAAGCCGGATTGCGGGGTCTTTCGGATGTGCTTTATGCCCGTACCTCGGTCGAACCCGCGATGCCGATCGCGGTGAACCTTGAAACTGACGAGCTGTCGTTCTTTCCGTTTCTCTACTGGCCCGTTGCACCGGATCAGCCGCTTCCGTCGGCGGAAGCCTATGCCAAGCTGAACCGTTACCTGCGGACCGGCGGGATGATCCTGTTCGACACCCGCGACGCCGATGTGGCGGGGTTCGGGGCCGCCTCGCCCAATGGTCGCAAGTTGCAGCAACTTGCGAGTGCGCTTGATATTCCGCCGTTGGAACCGATCCCCGGCGACCATGTCATCACCCGCAGCTTCTATCTGTTGCAGGACTATCCCGGGCGCTACCTCAGCCGCGATGTCTGGGTCGAAGCCGCCCCCGCCGACGCAGAAAAGGTCGAGGGGATGCCGTTTCGCAATCTCAACGACAACGTGACCCCGGTGGTGATCGGTGGCAACGACTGGGCGGCGGCCTGGGCCGTGGACGATGCCGGCAACTGGATGTTCCCGGTCGGGCGCGGCTTTGCCGGCGAACGGCAGCGCGAGATTGCTTATCGCTTTGGCGTCAACCTGATCATGCATGTGCTGACCGGCAACTACAAATCCGATCAGGTCCACGTGCCCGCGCTGCTCGATCGGCTGGGGCAGTAGATGCAGGGCTCGGTTATCTTCGATCCGCTGTTACCCTGGCCGCTGCTGGCGGGTGCTGCCACCTGCTTTGTGTTGCTGCTTGTCTATAGCCTCTGGCGGGGGCTTTCGGGGTGGTGGTTGCGCGGTCTGGCGGTTGCGGTGCTGCTGGCGGCGCTGGCCAATCCGTCGCTGCAACAGGAAAACCGCACGCCGCTGACCGACATCGTGCTGCTGATCGTCGACGAGACCGCGAGCGACGGCCTGTCCGACCGTCCCGCGCAGCTGGCGGATGCGGTCGACGGACTGACCGCACGGATCAACGCCCGGCCCAACACTGAATTGAAGGTGCTGCACCTGTCGGATGCCGAAGGCGATGGCGGCACCCTGCTGATGACCCGCCTGGCCGAGGCGATGGCGGAAGAGCCGCGCGCCCGACTGGCTGGCGCGATCCTTCTGACAGACGGACAGCTGCACGACCTGCAACGCGCGCCCGAAATGCCGGCGCCCTTGCACCTTATCCTGACCGGACACGCCAGCGACTGGGACCGCCGATTGATCGTGCAGAATGCCCCGGCCTTCGCCATTCTCGGCGAAGAAGTGATGCTGACACTCGAGATCGAGGATCAGGGCCGCGTGCCTGCCGCTGTCGGAGAAACGGCGACCCTCGAGATTTCGGTCGACGGCAGCGCCCCCGAGGCATTCGTCGTCCCGGTCGGCGAGCCGTTGGACCTGCCGGTGACCCTGCCACATGGCGGCATGAATGTGATCCAGTTCACCGTGCCCGAGGCCGACGGCGAGCTGACCGACCGCAACAATTCCGCGGTGGTGCAGATTAACGGCGTCCGCGACCGGCTGCGGGTTCTGCTGGTCTCGGGCGAGCCGCATCCCGGCGAACGCACATGGCGCAACCTGCTGAAGTCCGACAGTTCCGTCGATCTGGTGCATTTCACCATCCTGCGACCACCGGAAAAGCAGGACGGCATCCCGGTCAATGAACTGTCGCTGATCGCGTTTCCGACGCGCGAGTTGTTCATGGACAAGATCGACGAGTTCGACCTGATCATCTTCGACCGCTACCGCCTGCGCGGCATCCTGCCCTCGCTCTATCTGGAAAATGTTCGCCAGTATGTCGAGAATGGCGGCGCCGTGCTGATCGCCGCCGGGCCGGACTTTGCCTCTGCCGACAGCCTTTACCGATCCCCGCTGGGACAGGCGATTCCCGCCGCACCGACCGGACGGGTGATCGAGCAGGGCTATCGGCCGAAGATCTCGGATCTGGGCCAGCGCCATCCGGTGACTGAAGGACTGGAGGAATTTGCGTCCAAGGGACCGGACGGGCCTGAATGGGGCCGCTGGTTCCGCCTGATCGAAACCGAGGCGACCGCGGGCAAGACCGTGATGACGGACCCCGAGGGACGTCCGCTTCTGGTGCTCGACCGCGTCGGTGAAGGTCGGATCGCGCTGCTCGCATCCGATCAGGCATGGCTGTGGAATCGCGGCTATGAAGGCGGCGGGCCGCAGCTGGAACTTCTTCGCCGATTGGCGCACTGGATGATGAAAGAGCCAGAGCTGGAAGAGGAATCGCTGTCGGCGACGGCAGAGGGTCAGTCAATGACCATCACCCGCCGCACCTTGTCCGAAGGCGCGCGAGACATCGAGATCACCGGGCCGGACGGCGCGGTGACGGTCCTGCCGATGACAGAGGTCTCGCCGGGACGGTTCGTTGCCCAATACGATGGCCCGGACATCGGTCTCTATCGTTTGCGCGAAGGCGACGAAGACGCGGTCATCGCACTTGGCCCCGCAGCACCGCGCGAGTTCGAGGAAACCATCGCCACTGGCGACAAGTTGGCCGTGCCGGTCGCTGCCACGCGAGGCGGTGTGCTGGCGTTCGAGGATGGCTTGCCCGACGTGCGTCTGGTCCGCGAAGGCCGTCCGGCGGCGGGCCGTGGCTGGATCGGCCTGACCCCGCGCGATGCCTACCTGACCGCCGATGTCTCGATCCGGCCGTTCCTGCCCGCCTGGCTGATGCTGCTGCTGGCGGCAGTGCTGAGTGTAGGGGCCTGGTTGCGCGAAGGCCGACGCTAGATCACCCGCATTCATTGCCGGTCCGTGCGAAAACCCCCGCCTGACCGATAGCGCGGCATCAGTCAGGCAGTTCGACGGCGAATGTATCCTCGTTCCAGCCGTCAACCGAGCATCGCGCCCGGATCAGAATTTGCGACACCCCGTCCGGCACGGCAACGCCGCCCAACGATCTGGTGAACGGCTGTTCGATCTCGTGCGGATGCAGCAGCTCGCGGTAGCCCAGTCTGTCACCGTCCGGCGTCAGGACTTCCCAGCCATCCGCATAATGGTCCCATCCGGTATCGGGATGCCGGATCGTCACCGAAACCTCGTATCCGGCGCTGGATTTCGCCGTATTGACAGCCTCGATCACCGGCGCCTCGGCAAGGGCCTCGACCGGAAGGGCGACGACTGCCATAAGTTTGAAAAGCTTCATTCGTGTCTTCATCCTGGCAGTCTGGCAGAGCGTGACCATACTGTCCGCTCACATCCCCGTCAGGAAGTCCCTTGTTCATCGGTTGAATTGGTTATATTTTATTACCAAAATAAGAGAAGGCCGAGCGACCATGCAGATGCCGATCCCAAATCCGGAAATCATCGCGAAAAAGGCGCGGATCGTCGAACGGCTGCAATCGGTGCTTCCGGAAGATGCCGTGATCCATGACCCGGTGGAAACCCGCGCCTATGAATGCGACGGGCTGACGGCCTACAAATGTCCGCCGCTCGCCGCCGTCCTGCCGTCGTCGACCGCAGAGGTGGCGGCCGTGCTGCGGATTTGTCGCGAAGAGGGCGTGCCGGTGGTGCCGCGCGGATCTGGCACATCGCTGGCGGGCGGTGCCTTGCCCACTGCCGACAGCGTGATCCTGGGTGTGGCGCGCCTGAACGCGGTATTGGAAACCGACTACGCGAACCGCTTCATCCGGGTGCAGACTGGCCGCACCAACTTCAGCGTCACCGGCGCGGTCGAGGAAAACGATTTCTTCTATGCGCCGGATCCTTCCAGCCAGCTTGCCTGCGCGATCGCGGGCAATATCGGGATGAATTCGGGTGGCGCGCATTGCCTGAAATACGGTGTCACCACGAACAACCTCATGGGCGTGACGATGGTGCTGATGGACGGGACGGTCGTAGAACTGGGCGGCGCGCATCTGGATGCCGGGGGGCTCGACCTTCTGGGAGTCGTCTGCGGGTCCGAGGGGCAGTTGGGCGTGGTGACCGAAGCAACGCTGCGCATCTTGCGCAAGCCCGAAGGTGCGCGACCGGTGCTGATGGGGTTCAATTCCAACGAAGTGGCGGGGGCCTGTGTCTCTGACATCATCAAGGCCGGCGTGCTGCCGGTGGCGATCGAATTCATGGACCGCCCCTGCATCGAGGCAAGCGAAGCCTTCGCCCATGCCGGTTATCCGCTGTGCGAGGCGCTGCTGATCGTCGAGGTCGAAGGCTCACCCGCCGAAATCGACGAGCAACTGGGCGTGATCCTGCAGATCGCCCGCAGTCACGATCCAGTCGAACTGCGCGAAAGCCAGTCGCCCGAGGAAAGCGCGAAAATCTGGCTGGGCCGGAAATCGGCGTTCGGCGCGATGGGGCAGATCAACGACTACATGTGCCTCGACGGCACGATCCCGGTGTCGGCGCTGCCGCTGGTATTGCGCCGCATCGGCGAGATGTCTAAGCACTTCGGGCTGGACGTGGCCAACGTGTTCCACGCCGGCGACGGCAACATGCACCCGCTGATCCTGTTCGACGCCAACAAGCCCGGCGATCTGGAACTGTGCGAGGATTTCGGGGCCGAGATCCTGAAGTTGTGCGTCGAGGTGGGCGGCTGTCTGACCGGCGAGCACGGGGTCGGCATCGAGAAACGCGATCTGATGACCAGTCAGTTCACCGCCGCGGATATGGAAGCGCAGCTTTGGGTCAAGGACGTCTTCGATCCGGCCTGGCTGTTGAACCCGGCCAAGGTGTTCCCGCTGGCGATCACCGAAACCCGGCGGGCCGCATGATGGCTTCCGCCGCACGGGGGGCCGTCTGCCCCCCGCAACCCCCCGAGAGTATTTCTCAACAAAAGAAAGCCGGGGCATGAGACCCGAGAGCGAAGCCGAACTGGCCGAGATCATCGCGAGCGCGACAGGACCGTTTGCCGTGCAGGGCGGCGGCACCCGCCCGGTCGGGAGGCCGGTCGAGGCTGCAACGTTGTCGGTCGCCGGGCTTTCGGGGATCGAACTTTACGAACCCGGCGCGCTGACCATCGTTGCCAAGGCGGGAACCCCGCTGGCCGAGATCGAACGGGTGCTGGCCGCCGAAGGTCAGCGACTGGCCTTCGAGCCGATGGATCATCGCGGCTTGCTGGGCACCGAAGGTGAGCCGACTATCGGCGGGGTCGTTGCCGCGAACGTGTCCGGCCCGCGTCGCATTCAGGTCGGGGCCTGCCGCGATCATCTTCTTGGGGTGCGCTTCGTCGATGGGCGCGGCACCGTCATCAAGAACGGCGGGCGGGTGATGAAGAATGTCACCGGATACGATCTGGTGAAGCTGCTGGCGGGGTCGTACGGCACATTGGGCGTGCTGACCGAGGTCGCGCTGAAGGTTCTGCCCCGCACCGATGTTGCCGCGACGTTGATCATTCACGGTCTGACCCCGGCCAAAGCCGTTGCCGCAATGGCGCAAGCGTTGGGATCGCCGTTCGAAGTCTCAGCCGCGGCGCATCTGCCGGAAGGCACGGATGGCGGTCCGGTGACGCTGGTCAGGATCGAAGGGTTCGAGGCATCGGTCGCCTACCGGCTCGACCGCCTGAGCGATCTATTGCGCGGCAGCGGTGAAATTGAACGGGTGACCGATCCCGACGCGGTCGCGAAACTCTGGTCCGGCGTCCGCGATGTCGCGCAGTTCCAGGGCCGCCCCGAAGATGTCTGGCGTCTGTCGGTGAAACCTTCGGACGCGCCGGACATCGTGGCGAAGATGCCCGAAAAGGCGCAGGCAGTTCTCGACTGGGGTGGTGGTCTGATCTGGGCCGCCTGCGCACCCGGCACCGATCTGCGCGCCACGATCGGACCGTTCGATGGCCATGCCACCCTGATCCGCGCCAGCAAGCAAACCCGCTCGGCCGTGCCGGTCTTTCAGCCGGAACCGGCGCCACTGGCCGCCATTTCGGCCGGCCTTCGGGCGAAGTTCGACCCGCGCGGCATCCTCAATCCGGGATTGATGGCCGAACCTGGCGGGATGAGCCGATGAAAACCGAATTCACCCCCGAGCAGCTGAAAGATCCGGCGATCCAGCGCTCGAACGAGATCCTGCGCTCCTGCGTTCACTGCGGCTTTTGCACCGCGACCTGCCCGACGTATCAGGTGCTTGGCGACGAACTCGACAGCCCGCGCGGCCGCATCTACCTGATCAAGGAGATGCTGGAAAACGGCCGCCCGGCGGATGCCAAGACCGTCAAGCATATCGACCGCTGCCTGTCGTGCCTGGCCTGCATGACAACCTGCCCGTCAGGTGTGCACTACATGCACCTGGTCGATCACGCCCGCGCCTATATCGAAAAGACCTACAAGCGGCCACTGACGGATCGGATGCTGCGCTGGACTCTGGCGGGCATCCTGCCCTATCCAAAACGGTTCCGCTGGGCGCTGCTTGGCGCGAATCTGGGGCGACCGTTCCGCGGCCTGATGCCCGACCCGCGGCTGCGCGCGATGCTGGAAATGGCGCCGAAGCAGATCCCGCCGGTGTCACGCAACGATGATCCGCAGGTCTTTGCTGCGCAAGGTCCGCGCAAGATGCGCGTCGCGCTGATGACGGGCTGCGCGCAACGCGCGCTCAACACCGACATCAATGACGCCACGATCCGGCTATTGCGGCGGCTTGGCTGCGAGGTTGTGATCGCGCGCGGCATGGGTTGTTGCGGCGCCCTTGTGCATCACATGGGCAAAGAAGCGGAAAGCCACAAGGCGGCGGCGGCCAACATCCGCGCCTGGATGGCCGAGGCGCAGGGCGAGGGGCTGGACGCGATCGTCATCAACACCTCGGGCTGCGGAACCACCGTCAAGGACTATGGCCACATGTTCCGCAACGATCCACTGGCCGCAGACGCGGCGCAAGTGTCGCGCCTTGCGATGGATGTCAGCGAGGTGCTGATGAAACTGGACCTGCCGGCGGCCGTCATCGGCCTGAGCGTCGCCTATCACGCGGCGTGTTCGTAGCAGCATGGCCAGAAGATCAAGTCCTATCCCAAGGACTTGCTGAAACGCGCCGGATTCGAGGTCGTGGAACCCGCCGACAGCCACCTTTGCTGCGGTTCGGCTGGCACCTACAACCTGATGCAGCCCGAAATTTCGCAACAATTGCGGACGCGCAAGATCAACACACTGGAAGCCAGGGCGCCACAGATTATCGCGGCGGGCAACATTGGCTGCATGATGCAGATCGGGTCGGGGACCGCGATTCCGGTCGTCCACACGGTCGAATTGCTCGATTGGGCAACAGGTGGGCCGAAACCGCCCGCGCTGCACGATTCCAGCCTTAATATTGCCAAAAGCCCGGTCTAGACCTTCCCCGATCAATACGGGACGGCTAATGCGACTTTTGGCGATTCTCTTTGCGGTCTGGACGCTTATGACCCCTGCGGCATTGGCAGAGGACGACGCGCCGCTGAAACCCCTGCTGACCGGCAACGACAGCCGGGGCTGGGAAGCGGTGGGCAGGCTCGATTTTGGCGGACGGTCGTTTTGCACCGGGGCCCTGATCGCGCCGGATCTGGTGCTGACCGCCGCACATTGCATGTTCGACGGCGAAACCGGCGCACAGTTCGCGCCCGCAGAAATCGAGTTCCGGGCCGATTGGCGCAACGGACGCGCCAGCGCCTTTCGCGGTGTTCGCCGGGCAATCGCGCATCCACAGTTCAACTATAGCGGAAGCGACAGGGGCACCCGCGTCGCGTTCGACCTGGCACTTCTGAAGCTCGATCAGCCCGTTCAAAGCACGCGCATCCATCCCTTCGACATCGACAGCCGGCCGCGCAAAGGCGCCGAGGTCGGCGTGGTGTCTTACGCGCATAACCGCGCCCAAAGCCCGTCGTTACAGGAACTCTGCCACGTCCTGGCGCGCCGCTCGGGCACGCTGATCCTGTCCTGCGAAGCCGATTTCGGATCGTCGGGCTCGCCGATCTTCACGACCGGCGATGACGGGATAGCGCGGATCGTTTCGGTGATTTCCGCCAAGGGCGACATCGACGGCCAACGCGTCTCGATGGGCACCAGTCTTGAGCAGCCGCTGTTCGATCTGCGCACGATGATGGCAGCGGAAGAGGCGGTGCTGGCGGCCGAGCCGCCGAAAGTGCGGGTGCTCCGGCCCGAGAATGCGCGGGACCGGACCGGCGCGAAGTTTCTGCGGCCATGAGGATCGATGAATGAAAACCCTGGAACATCTTGTCGCGGCCCTCTGTCTCGGTGCTGTCCTCGCCGCGTTTGCGCCACCTGCCCAGGCCGGTGAAAGCGGGCTGCAAAAACTGGATACATGGGGGCTCAACCGGGGCTGGGAAGGCGTCGGCTATCTCGATATCGAACGCCGGATGAGCTGTACCGGCACGATGATCCGACCGGACCTTGTTCTGACCGCCGCGCATTGTCTGTTCGACGCCAGCACCGGCGAACGCATGGATCCCCGCAAGGTCGAATTCCGCGCCGGATGGCGGTCGGGCAAGAGCATTGCCAGCCGGTTTGGCGTGCGCGCCGTCATCCATCCGTCTTATGGCGGCGACAAAGGCGCAGATCTGTCGGCGGATCAGATTCGCAATGATATCGCTCTGTTGCAGCTTAGTGATCCGATCCTGTCGACCCATGCCGATCCGTTCCGCACCGATCGCGGCGCGACACGGGGCATGTCGGTCAGCGTCGTGTCCTATGGAAAGGGGCGCAACGATGCCCCGTCGCGCCAGCGCGAATGCAGCGTGCTCGATACCCGGGGCGGCGTTCTTGCGATGTCCTGCGATGTGGTGGCGGGGTCATCAGGCTCGCCGGTCTTCGCAATGCGCGAGGGTCGGCCGCGGATCATCGGCGTCGTGTCGGCCATCGGCAAGTCCGATGACGGACGCGACGTGTCGTTCGCGATGGACATCGAACGCCCGCTCGCCGAATTGATCAGCGCGCTGCAAAGCGGCACCGGGGTGTTCCCTGCCACGGTGACTTCGGCCCGCCGCATCGGCATTGGCGCAGAGCGATCTGTCAGCGGGGCTAGATTTGTCAAACCCTAGGGCGCAGTATCCGGTGTATGAAGCGGATTCTTCTCGCCTTTTTTCTGATCCAGTTCGCCGGGACGGCTCTGGCCGAGCAGGCCGATCTTGATCTGCGCGCAATCGGTCTGGTCGATCTTGGCACCAAAGGCGGCTGCACCGGCACCCTGATCGCCCCCGATCTGGTGCTGACGGCGGCGCATTGCGTGGTCGGTGGCGAGGGTAAACGAGAACTCGTCGCATCCGATTTCGCATTTCACCCGACCACGGTGACCGGCCAGCCCGGTGAAGGCTTCCGGGGTCTGGCGATGGCGGTGCACCCGGTCTACCTGCTGCCCGGTCTGCCCTACACCCGCCGCATCCCGCGCGACCTCGCGCTTTTGCGGCTGGAACGCCCGGTGCCCGCCGAACTTGCCACCCCGATCCCGCCTGGCAGCGCCGAACTTTTCACCGACCGCGGATTCATCGTGGCATTTCGCGGCGAACGCAGCGCCGCCCGCCAGCGGATTTGCCAACCACTTGCGTTGCAGGACGGCCTGCTGACGCTGGGATGCGAAGTGCAAGCAGGCGAATCCGGATCGCCGTTTTTCGTATTGCGGGATGGCAAGCCGAACGTCGTCTCGGTGATCTCGTCGCGATCCCGGTCGGGGCATCAGCCGCTGGCCCTCAGCGCAGAGCTTGAAAGCGGCATGCCGGGCTTGCTGGAAGCGTTCCGCGACGCCGGTGACACGATCCAGTGACCAACCCAATTGGCAACTCTTGAAACGCCAAATCGGACTTCCTAAATCTTGACTACGGACGCCTTGAAAAGGGTCCGGATCAACGCCTGTCCCAATGACGGGAAGGCATAACATCGTTATCGCTCAATGGAGGATGACCCCATGCGTACCTTTGATCTTGCACCGCTTTACCGTGCAACCGTCGGCTTCGACCAGATCGCCGACCTGATGGACCGGGTTTTGACAAACGACGTCGCCCAGCCCACCTATCCGCCCTACAACATCGAAAAGACCGCTGATGACGGCTGGCGCATCTCGATCGCCGTTGCCGGTTTCACGGACGACGAACTCAACGTCGAGGTTCGCGAAAACGCACTGATCGTTGCCGCGAAGAAGGCCGATGAGGACAGCGACCGCATCTATCTGCACCGTGGCATCGCCAGCCGCGCGTTCGAGCGTCGCTTCCACCTGGCCGAGCATGTCCGCGTGACCGGTGCCAGCCATGTCAACGGCATGCTGAACATCGACCTCATTCGCGAAATCCCCGAGGCGCTGAAACCGCGCCGGATCGAGATTTCGGGTGCCGAGACCGTCGAGGTGAAAGCGGTCGAGCAGAAATCGGACAAGAAAGCCGCCTGATCGCGGGCCACGTCTTGCAACGGGAAGGGCGCATGGGTCATGCGCCCTTTCCATTTGTCTGGCTTGCTCAGTCTTCCGACAGGCTCTCTGCCAGCCGCATCAGCCCGACCGCCTCGGCGCGGTAGCCGAACGCATCCTCGCCCCGCGCCCCCGTCGCCAGCGCAATCGCGTCGCCCCACGACCAACTACCCAGATAGTCCGAGCCGCGCAGCAACTGCCCGAACCCGGCCATCGCGACGGAAAACCGAACGTCCTCGCTGGCACTTCCCATCTGGGGCAGGATCGGCGCCTCGATCAGCTTGCTGACATCTTCGCCGGGTTCCTTGTAACGCAGCCGCAGAAAGCCAAGTTCGCCCGCATCACTCGCCACGGGTGTCTCGCTTGAATACCGCAGCGGATCGTTCAGCACCGCAGGGCTGCCGACCGGCGTGACCTCGTAGATCGCCGTCACCGAATGACCGGCACCGATCTCTCCGGCATCGACCTTGTCATTGTTGAAATCCTCGCGGTTCAGCGCCCGCGTCTCATAACCGATCAGCCGGTACTCGGCGACGGTGGCCGGGTTGAACTCCACCTGCACCTTCACGTCGCCCGCAATCGGGAAAAGCGCCCCCGTCAACTGATCGACCAGCACCTTCTGCGCCTCGTTCAGCGTGTCGATATAGGCCGCCTGCCCATTGCCGTTCTGCGCCAGCGCCTGCATCGTCGCGTCGTCCAGATTACCCCGCCCGAAGCCCAGAACCGACAGATAGGTGCCAGAATCGCGCTTCTTCGCGATGAATTCCTCCAACGCCGCCGGATCAGACAACCCGACGTTGAAATCCCCATCCGTCGCCAGCAAGACCCGCGTCACTTCGCCATCACCGGCCATGCTTTCGGCCACCTGATAGGCCTGCTGCAAGCCTTCCTGCCCAGCGGTCGAGCCACCCGCCTCCAGCCGGTCCAGAGCGGCCATAATCACCGCCCGCTCGCCCGCCGCCGTCGGTTCCAGCACCTGTCCCGCGCTGCCCGCATAGGTGACGATCGCGACCTGATCCTCGGGGCGCAACTGCCCCAGCATCAGCCGGAACGATTGTTTCAGAAGCGGCAGCTTGTCGGCATCCTGCATCGAGCCCGAGGTGTCGATCAGAAACACCAGGTTCAGCGGTGGCCGATCCTCCAGCGCCGGCATTCGGCCCTGAAGCGCGATATGCACCAGCCGCGTGCCCGGGTTCCACGGTGTTTCCAGCGTGGTCACGGTCGGCCGGAATGGTGCCTCGCCAGCATCCGGGGCGGGGTAGTCATAGGGGAAATAATTGATCATCTCCTCGACCCGCACCGCACCCGTTGGCGGCAACATCCCCGCCGTCAGTGACGACCGCACCACCGCGTAAGACGCCGTATCCACATCGATTGAAAACGTCGAGACCGGCTCGGCAGTCGTGATCTTCAGGGGGTTCTGTTCGGCATTCGCGAAGGCTTCGGTGTTGCTTTCGGGCAGCATCATCGGCGCCTCGTTCGGCATCGGCGCCGGGGCGTAAAGCTCGCTCGTCGCGGCCATGCTGTCGGCTGCCGATTTCGACAGATCCATCGGCGCAGCCTCCATCGCCGGGGCCATCTCACCGTCGGTGAAGGCCTCCTCGACGGTATCGGTCCGGGCCGCGGACGGGGCGTTGGCGGCGTCGGCCTCGGTCATCGTGCGACCCACGGTCGGTTCGGCTGGCTGCTCGCGCCGCAACCTGTCCTCCGCGCGGCTCTTTTCCGGCTCGCTGGTCGCCTGAGGCGCCGGGATGACCTCGGGCGGGGTCAGCAAACTGCGCCCCTGCGGCGAGAGCACGACAAGCCCGATGGCGACAAGGGCGGTGGTGGCGACAAGGCCGCCGCGGGTGGAAAGGGCATCGATCATGGGCTTCACTCCTGACAGAAGCCACCCGACCATCGGGCGGCGATCAGAAGTAGGACGCAGCCCACCCGGCGATCCTTGGAGCCGCTCGAAATTTTCCTGCGCCAGCCGCAGATTGGCGCCGCGCCGCGCCGCATCCGGTTCCGGCGTCGCGGCATCCAGCGCCGTTTTCAACTGGTCCAATTCATCATTCATCACTTGGTTTCCTCGGCTTACAGCGCGCGGAGGCGTTTTTTCGCCTCTGACACCCGCCAACTGATCGTTCCCTCACTCACCCCCAGAACCTCCGCCGCTTGCGCCTGGGTTACCTCGTCGCCCAGCAAAAGCGCCAGCGTATCGCGCAGATCTTCCGGCAGCGCGCGCATTGCGCCTTGCAGCCAGTCGACCCGCTCGGCAACCTCCACGTCGCCCGCGCGGCGATTGACCTCCCAGTCGCCCCAGCCGTCCCCGGCCTTCGCGCGGGTGGCAGCCCGCCTGCGCCGGTCATGTGCTGCATTGATCGCAACCCTGTAAAGCCAGGTCGAAACCCGCGCCTCGGCCCGGTACCCGGCCAGCTTCACGGGCAGGGCGGCGCAAATATCCTGGGTCAGATCTTCGGCCTCAGCGCGCTGGCCACACAACCGGAAACACAATCGGAACAGCCCGTCATAGCGCCGCTCCAACAGCGCCGCGAACGCCTCGCGGTCGCCGGCAGCGGCCGCAAGGGCCAGGGCTTCATCTGTCACGCTCATCCGCATCACATTGAGTATGACGTGGGCCGGGGGTCAATCCTTGGAAAAAATCCGAACAACGCCGCAAATACAAGCATCGCGCCCGTCGCCGCGTGCCTTCGCATGTCTATTGTCAAAGCACGGTCCGGCACGATGCTGCTGGCTTGGACCGGATGTCTGCTTTGCGGTGCCAATTCAGCCGATCGACGCAATCAGTCCGACTAATATCGGTAATTTTGTGGGCACAACTGCGGCAACGCGGGAAAAAGCTGCCCTTTGAAAACCCACCGAAACTTGTGCTTTTTAGCTCTTCAAAATGTTCTGCGCTGCCACGTCGACCTCTTGTCGTTGGTCGTCGAATGTCGGTTCCGTGACAAGTCTTCTAAGATCATCTTGAAGCTCATTTAGAATGACGGGGTGTAGTTCCTTCACAACAAGTTCGATCGTCCAATATTTCCATACTCCATCCCCAGAACTCAGAATGGTCTTGATATGAGGCAGTATCTCCGGGCCAGAATTCGACAGCAGTGAAGCTGTACTGGCGGCAACAGGCCAATTTGCATCCTGTATCCAGATCAGCAAATCTGGAAGTATAGGGATCAATGATTGAGACCCTATCCGACCGGCACGCTCTATTGCTGCTGTATCGAACTTTCGGAATGCAGTCATTGATGTTCATTCGGCGAACGTAAGTTATAATTCTAGTGTCTGCAAAGGGCTCGAATCCGCCATTCGCCATCACGCCGGCTGGCGTTGCGTCATGTCAGGTTCCGCTGGCCCGGCCCGGCCCCCATCTCGCTGAAGTGGCAGGGACCGCATCTTGTGTCAATCGCCACCGCGCGCCCCGACGAAACCGTTAAAGATGGCCTAACGCGTCAGGCCATCTCTTTGATAAACAAGGGTTTTGATCCCTGTCCACATGTGG
>JBBKVT010000488.1:0-4023 GCA_037968535.1 Paracoccaceae bacterium | reverse complement strand
AGCCAAGCGCGCAAAAGCGGCGAAGCCTTCATCGCCGTGGGAAAGACCCGCCCCGAAGTGCCGACAAACACCTCCTGGTCCAGTTGCCGCGCCCAATCCTGTACCGCAACGGGATCGAGTTCCGCGATGATGTCGCGCAGTCTGGGCGCGCTTTCGACATATTGCGAAAGGAAGGTTTCAAACGGCTCGTCCTTCGTCAGGTTCAAGCCGGATTTGCCAGCCATCAGGAACTTGCGAGCCAATGACGGCTTGGCCTCTGTCACAAGTACACGGCGTCCGGCATTCACCAGCGCCGATGCCGCCATCAGCCCGGCGGGCCCACCGCCGACGACGATTGCGTCAACATCCTCTGAGGTCATGAAACCAGCCGGCCCGCTGCGCGGATCATGGTCTTGATCGCCAGAAGGTGGTCCGGCGTCGCACCCAAAGCGTCGGCGGAAAGATCCGTGACAGTGGGCATCAGACGGTCCGCGGGCACGATCCGGTCCACCAGACCCCAGGCAAGCACTTCATCAGCGGTGACCTTCTGTCCTGCCATCAGGATCAGCTTGGTTCGCGCAGGGCCGACACGTGCGACAAGCCTTTCGGGGTCCGAGGGTTGTGGCAGGAAACCCAACCGCATCACCGGATAGAAGAACTTGGCTTCTGGGACAGAAACACGCAGATCACAGGCTAGGACCATCCCGAATGCACCGCCTGCGACGGTGCCGTTCAAAGCGGCGATGGTCAGACACGGCGACTGCGCGATTGCACCGGACAGATCTTCCCAAAGTCCGCTTTTTGCCAATCCAGCGTGGGCTTCGTCTATGTCCGCACCGGCACTGAATACCCGACCAATACCGTGCAGCACGATAACCTTCGCCCTGCCAGACGCGGCGTGGACTGCGTTCACCAGATCTTGCAACATCGCTGCCGAAAGAGCGTTGGCCTTCTCCGGTCGATTGAGCTGGATCACGCACGTCGCGCCGTTCCAGTCAACGCGGATGGGATCGTTGTGCAATGGGCTGATCAAATTCCTCGCCAATCAATTGCGCTTCGGCAAGCTGCCTCGCCTGTCCACGCAATCGGCATCGCGGTGCTTATTGGACGCAGCGTTTTTCCGCCTCGTCCAGCGCGGCGGTCAAGCCCAGTAGTGAAAATGTATCCTTGGTTTGGGTGCCACGCGCCGAACGAGCGGTTGCCACTGCATCCGCACCACGCTTCATCGATGTGATGATTTTGGCATCGTCGCCCGGTGACGCCGACCAGGCCCATTCGCCGTCGGTGAAAAGTTCAAACGTATTGCCACTGATGTCCAGCGATACGGTCGAGCCGCCCGCGAACGGATAGCCGCCGGTAAAGGAAACCTCGCCCGCTGCGCCGCCTGGCCGGAACGTCACAAACAGCAAAATGTCGCCGCGGTTCACGGCAACAACCCGACCGTCCTTGGAATTCACCGTCTCTTTCGGACTGGATACGCTCCAGCATTCCTTGGGATCGGATTCGACGAAAACGCTCCAATCCGTCTTGGCGGCAACCCGGTTGGTCGATTCCTCTTGCGCGAAGGCAAAGGTGGTTGTGGTTGCAAGTGCTGCGCCGAAGGCTGCGGCAAGTTTGGGTGATTTCATCTGTGATACAGCCTCCAGCTGCCATTGCCTCTGCGGCCCCGCCCCGACCCATCTGCTGTGCGCCTGAAGGGTGGACCCATTTTCATCTCGATGGCCATAGTCTAACGTGTTTTGGGCAAGATTTAAAAGACCCGTTGGCGGAAAATCGCGTAAGCGTGAGTGGATGTAAAGCATGTCGAAACCTGTGGAAATGATCGAGGTCTGGCGCGGCGCGATTCTGGAATGCGTGCATGTCGGGCATGCGGTGGTGTGCGATGCGGCGGGCAATATCGTGCAGGCCTGGGGCGATCCGGATGCGGTGATCTATCCGCGCTCGTCGTGCAAGATGTTGCAAGCTCTGCCGTTGGTGGAAAGTGGTGCTGCGGATGCGTTCGGGTTGACGAAAGAACAACTGGCGTTGTCCTGTGCTTCCCACAGGGGTGCTGCGATCCATACCGAGCGGGTGACTCGCTGGTTGAACGAACTGGGATTGGCCGATGCCGATCTGCGTTGCGGGATCCAGGAGCCGGGGGATATCGAGGCGCGGAATTCCCTTATTAGAGCCTTTTCTGAGCCTTGTCAGTTCCACAATAACTGTTCGGGCAAGCACAGTGGGTTTCTCACCTACACCAAACACGTCGGCGCGGGGCCGGAATATGTCGAGGTCACGCACCCGTTGCAGGTGGCGGTGCGGGCTGCATTCGAAGAGGTCACCGGCATCGACAGCCCAGGATATGGCATCGATGGCTGTTCGGCACCGAATTTCGCGACGACCGTGCACGGTCTGGCACGCGCCATGGGATATTTTGCGGGCGCGTCGGTGGGAGGTTCAGCGCGGCAGAGGGCGGCGGTCCGGTTGGTCGAGGCGATGATGCTGCATCCCGAATTGGTATCTGGCGAAGGCGCTGCCACGACCGAACTGATGCGGGCGCTGGGGGGTAAAGGCGCGGTGAAAAGCGGCGCAGATGGTGTCTATATAGCGATTTTGCCCGAGTTGGGCCTTGGCGTCGCGCTGAAAATCGTCGATGGCAGCGACAAGGCGAAGTCAGCGGCCATTGCGGCGATTCTGATCAACCTGGGCGTTCTGGATGCGGCCAATCCAACTGCGTTGCGCTACGTGAACACGACAGAGCGTAACCGTCGCGGACTGCCGACCGGGACGATGAAAGCAGCCTCCGGGTTCCCGGCCTAGACGAACTCGTTTCGGGCATAACCCTGAAGATAAAGTAACGCCGTCAGGTCACCGTGATTTATGCGAATGTCGCATTGTGCGGCGACGGCGGGCTTTGCATGCAGGGCCACGCCGGTGCCGGCCAGAGCCAGCATCCCAAGGTCATTGGCACCGTCGCCGACTGCGATAACCTGATCCGTGGTCAGGCCAAGTCGGGTGGAAATTTCGTGTAGTGCGGCAACTTTGGCATCGCGGCCGAGGATGGGTTCTGCGACCGCGCCGGTCAGTTGGCCGTCTGCCACCAGCAACGTGTTGGCGCGATGTTCGTCAAAGCCCAGATCGGCCGCGACGCGAGTTGTAAACGCCGTGAACCCGCCAGAGACCAATGCCGCATAGGCGCCGTTTTCCTTCATCGTCGCGACCAGCGTCTTCCCACCGGGCATCAAGGTGATCCGATCGCGTAAAACAGTGTCTATCAATGATGTTTTTAGGCCCTTTAGCAATCGGACACGCTCTTTCAGGGCCGCTTCGAAATCCAGTTCTCCATTCATCGCGCGGGCGGTGATGGCGGCGACGCGGGGGCCGTGACCCGCTTCGGCGGCCAGTTCGTCGATGCATTCCTGACGGATCATCGTCGAATCCATATCGGCAAGCAGCATCCGCTTCTTGCGGTTACCGGACGGCTGCACGACCAGGTCGACATGCAGTTTTTGCAGGTCGGTCCAGACCTGCCAACGGTTCGATGGGATTTGCGCTATGGCGAATTCAGCGGCCTCGTCTGGGGCCAGCCACACCGCGTCGCCACCGCCCCAGGCATTGCGCAACGAGTCGACCAAGCCTTTGTCGAGTCTTGGTTTTTCCGGATCTGTCAGCAGGGTGATAGCATACATCTTAGCTGGTCCGGGCGTCGTTCAGGTTTGCTCAATCGGCGCTATAGCGGTGTTTTTGCTCTTGCGAAAGGTTTGGCTGGGACGTATTTCCGGCGGTGGGACACCCCTCCCCAACGAGGGGTCATGGTCATAGTTTGTTTATCCTTTTCTTATAGTTAGTTACGGTATTCGTTATTCGTCCTTGTGCCAGATTTGTGTCAAATAGCGCATCGGTTATGGTTTTATCTTCCATTGCGTGAGCATAGAATTTCATCACCGTCCCAACGTCTTTCCACCCCCCGAGTTTGGCTACTGTCTTCGGGTCAACTCCGGCCCGCAGCATCGTCGTCGCGAAACCGTGGCGGCACGAATGAGGCGTCAACCGTTTGATCCCGGC
>JBBKVT010000487.1:0-25903 GCA_037968535.1 Paracoccaceae bacterium | reverse complement strand
GTGTTTCTGAGCGGTAACGGTTTGCCGGAACGTCTGTGCCCCGGCTTTCGGATTGCGGAACTGGGGTTCGGAACCGGGCTGAACCTATTGGCGACAGCGGCAATCATACAGGCGTCGGGCCTGTCGGGTCCGGTCAGCTATACCAGCTTCGAGGCGTTCCCGATGTCGCCCGACGACATGCAACTGGCCGTTTCGCAGTTCCCGGTTCCCGACGAACTTTCGGCTGCGCTGTTGGCGGCATGGGTCGAAGGAAGGCGCAGCTTCGAATTGCCGGGGGTCAGCTTCGAGGTGATTACGGGTGACGCGCGCGCGACCCTGCCACGCTGGCAAGGCTGCGCCGATGCCTGGTATCTGGACGGCTTTTCCCCGGCCAAGAACCCCGAGCTTTGGGGGCCGGATCTGATGCGGCAGGTTGCCCGACATACCGCGCCGGGTGGCACGTTCGCGACCTACAGCGCCGCAGGTCACGTCCGGCAGGCGCTGGCTGATGCGGGGTTCAGTGTGCAGCGGGTTCCCGGCTATGGCCGCAAACGCCACATGACGATCGGTCGGCTGGGCGCCACGGAATGAGCGACAACAATACCCGGCTTGGCATCCTGCTGATGATCGCCACGACCCTTGTCTTTGCAATGCAAGACGGGCTGTCGCGGCATCTGGCGGGTGAATACAACGTGCTAATGGTGGTGATGATCCGCTACTGGTTCTTCGCGGCTTTCGTGATCGCCGTGGCCAGTCGCAAGGCGGGTGGCATCCGGCAGGCGGCGGCGACCGCGCAACTGCCGATCCAGATTCTGCGCGGCCTGCTGCTGGCGGCCGAGATCTGCGTCATGGTTCTGGCTTTCGTGCTGCTCGGGCTGGTCGAATCCCATGCGGTCTTCACCAGTTATCCCCTGCTGGTCGCGGCGCTGTCCGGCCCGATCCTGGGCGAGCGGGTCGGCTGGCGCAGGTGGGCGGCGATTGGCGTCGGGTTCGTCGGCGTGATGATCATCCTCAACCCCGGCCAGACCGTGTTCGCGATCGAGGCGCTGGTTCCGCTGGCGGCGGCGATGATGTTTGCACTTTACGCGCTTCTGACCCGCTACGCCGCACGCCGCGACAGCACCGCTACCAGCTTTTTCTGGACCGGCACGGTGGGCGCGGTGGCGACGACGCTGGTCGGGGTCTGGTATTGGGAACCTATGACCCTACCCGATTACGGCCTGATGGCGGTGCTCTGCGTGACCGGTGCGCTGGGGCACTGGCTGCTGATCCGCTGCTACGAGGTCGCAGAGGCGAGTGCGGTGCAACCGTTCGCTTATCTGCAACTGGTCTTCGCGTCGGCGATCGGTCTGCTGGTGTTCAACGAGACGTTGAAAAACAATGTCGTTGCAGGCGCTGCACTGGTGGTGGCGGCGGGGATCTTTACCTTGTGGCGCGAACAGCGGCGCGCGCGGCGTCAGAGGCCCTTGAGTTCCTGAGACAGCCGGATCGGTCCGATCTGACCGGCAAGCCGGGCGCGGTAGATCACCACCGATTCCATCACTCGCATGACGTAGTTCCGGGTTTCGTTGAACGGGATGTGTTCCACCCAGTCCACCGCATCGACGGCGGGATCGCGCGGGTCGCCATAGGTCTGCATCCAGCTTCGGGGGCGTCCCGGACCTGCGTTGTAGCCTGCCGCGACCAGCGGGTAGGCGGGACCGAATTCGGCAATCAGTTCGGCCAGGTAGGCGCTGCCGATCGTGGCGTTGTAAGCGGGATCGGTCGTCAGGCGGGCAAGGTCGTAGCTGAGGCCGATCTTGAGGGCGACGATCTTGGCGGTGCCGGGCATCACTTGCATCAGCCCGCGCGCGCCCGCCGGGCTGATCGCACGGGTGTAGAATTCGCTTTCGCGGCGCGCGATCGACAGCGCCAGTTCGGTGGGGACCGGATAGTCGCGCTTCACGTCGGCGGGCATCGGGAAATAGGGCCGCATAAGCACAAGACCGGAATCTGCGGCATATTTCGCCAGGTAGACGGCGGTGTAGGGGTGGTCGAGGTTCAGCGCCATCTGCGCCAGTTTGCCCTGTTCATCGGCGGTCAGGGATTCGGCCAGATGCCGCAGGAACCGGGTGAACAAAAGCGGCTGATCGGCGGCGCGCAAAAGCATGGCTGCCTGAAAGACCGAGGAGCCGACGAAGCTCGCCCCCTGCCAGTCACCATAGCTTTCCTTGCCCAGAAGCTGCGAATCCATCGCCAGGCCGGCTTTCTCGGCGGCAAGCAGACCGTAATAGCTGGTCTGGAACTCTGCGCCAAAGGCATAGGCTGCTTGTGCATCCCCGGTGCGGCCCAATGCCTCGTAGGCCCGGCCTTCCCAGTATCCGGCGCGGCCCAGCGAGATCGGCGTGGCCACCGCAAGGCGCAGGTGACGGAAATGCGCGAGCGCGGTTTCGGGATCTTTCAGATCGGTCAGCGCGATGAATCCCGACAACCATTCGAGATCGGAATAGTCATCGCCTTCGGTCAGAAAATGGCGGCTGGCGAGGCGGTAGGCCTCTTTCGCCTTGCCGTCGCGCATCAGTTGCCGGGCCAGGTCGCGACGTCTTGGGGCCCAGGCTTCAGGGCTTCCCAGGGTAGCCGCAGATGCACTGCGTTCCTGCATTAGGGCTGTCGCGTCGTTGATCCGCCCCTTGCTGTCACGCCACTGGAAGCGGGCGTAAGCCAGACCCGGATCATCGGCGAGACCCGGCGGAACGGCGGCGATACGGCTGTCGACCCCTGGATCCTTGCGAATCAGCGCGATCCGCGCCGCCGCCAGCTTGGCCGTCGCTGGATCGACCAGCGGCATCATCCGTTCCGCGTCGGTCGCGCGGTCGCGCCACAAAAGCGCATCCAGCCGGGTCGCGTGATGCGGTGCCAAAAGCTTGCCGTATATGGAAATGAAGGCCGATTCTTCGTCTTGGGATAGCGACAGTTCCCGCCATGCCTTGACGATCGTGTCGGCTGCAGCGTCGTTCGCATCGATCGAACGAAGAGCGGCGGCAAGGCGCAGTGCCCCGACACCAGTCTGGGGTTCCTGATTCACGAAATAGGCGACGACGCGGTTGGCGTTCGCATCCTTCGGGATCGCGGCCTCGCCGGCTTTGCGCAGGTATGGCAAACCCGGCCAGTCCGGGCGACGCGTCAGAAAGTCCTGATAGTCATCGAAATTTGCCCTTTCGGAGCGCAATCGATGCCATTCGACGATGTCGCGGCCGATCTGTCCTGCCGGAACGACGACGGAAACGGCACCTGCCCATTCGCGTGCATTGACCTTCGCCATCGCAGCGGTCATCGCGCTGGCGGCTGCCTTGTCCTGTCCCGACGCACTTGTGCAAAGAGCCAGCAACATCGCCAGCCCGAACGCCACACGCTTCATCGCGCTTTATCCTTTAGTCTACCCGACAGCCTCGCATTCTATCTTTACATCGTTCCGGAGCAACTCGCAAACTTGGCAATCGGATAAAGGGCGGATAGGTTCCGCGCGTTTGCAGCCGGGTGACTCGGGTCATCCCATCCACCACAGGAGACGTGTCATGTTCAGAGGGTCGATGCCTGCCCTGGTGACGCCGTTCAAGAACGGCGAGCTGGATCTCGACACGCTGAAACAGTTGGTGGAATGGCATATCGCCGAGGGCAGTCACGGGATCGTGCCCGTTGGCACCACCGGTGAAAGCCCGACTTTGACGCACCGCGAGCATGAAACGGTGATCGAGGAAGTCGTGCGAATCGCGGCCGGGCGAATCCCCGTGATTGCTGGTGCAGGGTCGAACAACACGGTCGAAGGTATCCGATTGATCCAGCATGCCGAAAAGGTGGGTGCCGATGCGGCACTGGTCGTGACACCTTATTACAACAAGCCGACTCAGGCGGGACTGATCGCTCACTACACCGCGCTGCACGATTGCTGCACGCTGCCAATCATCATCTACAACATCCCGGGCCGCTCCGTCGTGGACATGAGTCCGGAAACGATGGGTGAGTTGGCTAAACTACCGCGCATTATCGGCGTCAAGGACGCGACCGGCGATGTGACCCGGGTGTCGAGACAGCGCGAAACATGCGGCAAGGACTTCGTTCAGGTGTCGGGGGAAGATGCCTCGGCTATCGGATTCAACGCGCATGGCGGGGTCGGATGCATATCGGTAACCGCAAATGTAGCGCCGCGCCTATGTGCCGAATTTCAAGAGGCAACGCTGGCGGGCGATTACGCCAAGGCGCTGGAATATCAGGATCGACTGATGCCGTTGCATACCGCGATTTTCCTGGAGCCTGGTCTGGCGGGCGCGAAATACGGGCTGTCCCAGCTTGGCCGATGCTCGGAAGACGTGCGGCTGCCGCTGGTCAAGGTTACTGGTGGGACCAAGGATCGCATTCGCGCGGCAATGGTCCATGCGGGGCTTTTGAATTAGCGACTTCCGTGGCTTGAAGTGAGTGGCGCGGCCTATTTCGGTTTGGCCCGCACCTTGCCGCTGATCTGCGCGCCGGATTCGACGACCAGATCCTCGCAAACGATGTCACCCTGAACCGTGGCGCTCGAGGTGATTGTCAGCCGTTGGCACTGCACCTTGCCCTTTTGGTTGCCGCGAAGCTCTGCCTTGTCGGCGGTAACCTTGCCGGTGATCGTCCCCTGCGGTTCCAGCGTCAGATCGCCGGCAGAGACATTTCCGTTCACGGTGCCGCCGATCTTGACGCTTCCGGAGGTTTCGAGATTGCCGTCGATCCGGATATCGTCCGAGATCGAGGAGGTGGCGCCGGTCTTAACTTCAGTCATTGCTCGTTTTCCCAGCAGATTCATTTGGTTGTGGTTCGGTTGCGGATGCAAACCGGAACAGTAGTACCACGAGTGCGAGGAAACCCAAACGGGGCAGCGCCCAGACCACGAGGCCGACCTGCGCCGGGTTTCCGGTCGCAACCCCGATGATCAGAATAAGCGCGGTTGCGAAGAACAAGCCGCAGACCAGCAGCGACAGGATCGTCAGCGGCGCGCGCAACAGCCGCGCACGCAGCGCGCCACGAACTTGCGGCAGCGGCTGCTGGCTGGCGTTCTTGTTCGCTCTGCCAAGTTCACCGTGGGTGGCAAATATCTGCATATCTCAATTCCCCGAAAGTGGCCTGATTTGCGCATCGGATGCGCCGTCAGACCTGTTGCCCATTGTCCAAGCGATCATTTCGCGCCGCTCCGACCCACTCACTCGGAAAGTGGTTGCAAAGAATGCCTCGGTGCAGAAGCCGGCCACGTGGCCCCGGCATCTGCAGTGTTGCAGTTTCGCGTCACTCTGTGGCTTTGGCGGGCCGAATACCGCCAGTTGTCTGAATTGTCACGGCAAAATAGCGCCGATGGGGTGCAAGACGGGATTCAGCGACAAGCCGCGGGTGCCCGAAAAGGGACGGCGGATGTGCCGGTCGTGTTTGATTGCGGCTTTACCGATTTGACGTAAAGACTGATTTTCTACGATTGGGCTGACGCGCTTGGATATGATGTGGCGCTGCATTTCGTCGATACAGATATTAAGACGAGATGGCAGCGCATTGAGAAGCGCAACGCCGAGAAGGGCGACACATACATGCTGGACGTTACCCGCGAGATGTTTGACTTCATGGAAGCGATGTGGGAAGCGCCGGAGCCCGAGGAATTGGCCCGCTACGATGGGCAGAGAATTGAGACCTGAGCCTGAACATGGCCAAGAATGATGACCCCAACTACAAGGTGATCGCCGAGAACCGGCGTGCGCGCTACGATTTCGCGATCGAGGACGATCTGGAATGCGGTATCATGCTGTCCGGGTCCGAGGTCAAATCGTTGCGCACCGGACAATCGAACATCGCCGAAAGCTATGCGGCGGTCGAGGAAGGCGAGCTTTGGCTGATCAACAGTCACATCGCGCGCTACGACCCGGCCAAGACCTGGGGCCATGAGGAGCGGCGCAAGCGCAAGCTGCTGGTTTCGCGAAAGGAATTGTCGAGGCTTTGGCAGGCCACATCGCGCCAAGGCATGACCCTTGTGCCGCTGGTGATGTATTTCAACCACCGCGGCATCGTCAAACTGAAGATCGGTGTGGCCAAGGGCAAGAAGAACCAGGACAAGCGCGCCACCGAGCAGAAACGCGACTGGGACCGCCAGAAGGCCAGACTGCTGCGTCACGGCAGCTGAACGGCTGCAGCCGGCGTTTGTCCACTGCGGCTGTCCACTGCGGCTGGTTTTTGCATGCCGCTTGCGCCACGTTTCGGCTTGATGAAGTGCGCAACCGCGTGACAATAGAATCTGGCTAGCGAGGTCGAACCACATATCGGCCTCTTGCGAAATGTCCCCCTGCTCGCTACGCCAATGCCGAATTCATTGAGGTCCCCCATGGCACAAAGCACTGCAAACACACTGGTCTCGACCGCCTGGCTTGCCGCGCATCTGAAGGATCCTGATCTGCGGATCCTGGATGCATCGTGGTATCTGCCGGACATGAACCGCGATGCGCGCGCCGAATACGAGGCGTGCCATATTCCGGGCGCCCGATACTTCGATGTCGACGAGATCTCGGATCAACGTTCAGACCTGCCGCATATGGCGCCGACTCCAGAGAAATTCATCAGCCGGATGCGGGCGATGGGTGTCGGGGACGGGCATCAGGTGGTGGTATATGACGGGGCCGGGCTGTTCTCGGCCGCGCGGGTCTGGTGGTTGTTCCGTCTGATGGGCAAGACCGATGTCGCGGTGCTGGATGGTGGCTTGCCGAAATGGCAGGCAGAGGGCCGCGCGGTCGAGGATATGGCACCTTTGGTGCGTGACCGGCACATGACCGTGCAACGCCAGGCGCATCTGGTGCGCGATGTCACGCAGGTGGCGGCGGCAGCGAAACTGGGGGACCATGTGATTCTCGATGCGCGGTCTTCGGCGCGTTTCCGGGGTGAAGAACCCGAACCCAGGGCCGGACTGAGACCTGGTCACATTCCCGGTGCCCTGAACGTGCCCTACCGCGACCTGTTGAACCCGGACGGCTCGATGAAGTCGCCGGACGCATTGCGGCAGGTGTTCAATGACAAGGGCGTGGATCTGCGCAAACCGGTCATCACGACATGCGGTTCGGGTGTCACAGCCGCGATCATCAGCCTTGCACTTGAGGTGATAGGGCATGACCGGCATTCGCTTTATGACGGGTCGTGGGCCGAATGGGGCATGTATGACGATCTGAAGGTCGCGACGGGGAACGCCTGATGCTGGAGAACCTGAAGCCGCAAGCAGCGGACAAGATTCTGATGCTAATGCAGATGTACAAAGACGATCCGCGCAAGGACAAGATCGATCTGGGCGTTGGGGTCTACAAGACGGCAGAGGGCGTGACGCCGATCATGCGTGCGGTCAAAACCGCCGAAAAGCAGCTTTGGGAGACAGAGACGACGAAGGCCTACACCGGGCTTGCGGGCGATCCGGCATACGGTGTGGCAATGCGCGATATGATCCTCGCGGGTGCAGTGGAAAACGATCGGGTTGCGGCGGCGGCGACGCCGGGTGGGACCGGGGCGATCCGGCAGGCGCTGGAACTGATCCGGCTGGCAGCACCTTCGGCGACGGTTTGGTTGTCGGCCCCGACCTGGCCGAACCATCCGTCGATCATCAAGTATCTCGGGATGCCGATGGCCGAGTATCGCTATTTCGACGAAGCCACGCGCGGTGTCGAATTCGACGGAATGATGAACGATCTTAAGGGATTGAATGCTGGTGACGCGGTTCTGCTACATGGCTGCTGCCACAATCCGACCGGCGCGAATTTGACGTTGGACCAGTGGCAGGCGGTCATCGACCTGCTGGCGAAAACCGGGGCTGTTCCGTTGATTGACCTAGCTTATCAGGGGTTTGGCGATGGGCTGGAACAGGATGCGGCGGCGACGCGGCTGGTGGCATCCAGCCTGCCCGAGACGCTGATTGCGGCGAGTTGTTCCAAGAATTTCGGGATTTATCGCGAACGCACCGGTATCCTGATGGCGATCTCGGACAGTGCCAAGGGGCAGCCGGTGACGCAGGGCACGCTGGCATTCCTGAACCGGCAGAACTACTCCTTCCCGCCTGATCACGGTGCGCGGTTGGTGACGATGATCCTGGCCGATCAAGCTCTGACGTCCGACTGGAAGGCAGAATTGGAAGAGGTTCGGCTGTCGATGCTTGGGCTGCGAGAGCAGCTTACAGCCGAGTTGCGGCAGCGCACGAATTCGGACCGGTTCGACTTTATCGCCCGACATCGCGGCATGTTCAGCCGGATCGGTGCCAGCCCGGAACAGGTCCAGCTGATGCGCGAGAAGAACGGCATCTACATGGTCGGGGACAGCCGGTTGAACATTGCCGGGCTGAACGCCACGACAGTGCCGATTCTGGCCGAGGCGATCGTGGCAGCGGAGGTTTAGGCAAAACCCTGAAATGAACTGGGCCGGCTAGGTTCCCCCTGCCGACCCGGTCGATCCCTGATGGCGGATCAGCTGTGGTACGCGGCTTCGCCGTGCGAAGTCAGGTCGAGGCCGTGACGCTCTGACGTTTCATCGACGCGCAAGCCGACGATCATGTCGACCAGCTTGTAGATGATGAACGATCCGACGGCGCACCAGACGATGGTGATGACGACCGCCTGGATCTGGATCCATGTCTGACCCACCACCGAGTAATCGGCGCCGCCAATGCCGCCCAGGCCGGGGGCGGTGAAGATGCCGGTGCCGACCGCGCCGATGATGCCGCCGATGCCGTGGATGCCGAACACGTCGAGGCTGTCGTCATAGCCGAACTTGTTCTTCACGACTGCGACGAAGAAGTAGCAGCCGCCAGAGGCAAGCGCGCCAAGAACGATTGCGCCGACCGGGCCAACCGAGCCTGCCGCCGGGGTGACCGCGACGAGGCCCGCAATCATGCCCGAGGCCGCGCCCAGCATCGAGGATTTGCCGCGGATCAGACCTTCAAGCAGTGACCACGCAAGGATCGCGCCAGCTGTAGCCGTGAAGGTGTTCATCATCGCAAGCGCCGCACCCCCGTTGGCTTCGAGGTTGGAGCCGACGTTGAAGCCAAACCAGCCGACCCACAGGATCGACGCGCCGACCATCGTCAGGGTCATCGAGTGCGGCGCCATCATGTCTTTGCCCAGACCGATGCGCTTGCCGATCAGCAGCGATCCGACGAGGGCGGCAATACCGGCGTTAATGTGAACAACTGTGCCGCCTGCGAAATCAAGCGCGCCCATGTTGAAGATCAGGCCGGACGCATCCCACACCATGTGGGCAACCGGGAAGTAGACGAAAGTGACCCAGAGCGCCGAAAACAGCAGCACCGCCGAGAACTTGATCCGCTCGGCAAACGCGCCGACGATCAGGGCTGGGGTAATGGCGGCAAATGTCATCTGGAACGCGATGAACACATACTCTGGGATCACCACCCCATCCGTGAATGTGGCGGCCATGCTGTCGGCATTGACGCCAGCCAGGAAGAGCTTGCCAAGGCCGCCCCAATAGGCGCTGGTGCCGCCGCCAAAGGCGAACGAGTAGCCGTAGACCACCCAAATCACCATCACCATCGCGGCGATCAGCGTGACCTGCATGAGAACGGACAACATGTTCTTGGTGCGCACGAGGCCGCCGTAGAAGAGGGCTAGTCCGGGGACGGTCATGAACAGGACCAGAACGGTCGAGATCATCATCCAGGCGACGTCGCCCTTATCCATGACCGGCTCGACCGCCGTCGCGTCCTGGGCAAATGCGGGAAGGGCAAGCGCCGATGCGACAGCGGCCAGACCCATGAATTTCGATATCTTGGACATTTTTTCTTCTTTCGCTTGGTGTCTGGCGCCTAAAGCGCGTCTTCGTTGGTCTCGCCGGTGCGAACGCGAACGGCGCTTTCCACATCGAGGACAAATATCTTGCCGTCGCCGATCTTGTCGGTCTTGGCGGCGCGGGTGATCGTCTCGACGACCTCATCGGTCATGTTGTCAGACACGACGATCTCGAGCTTGACCTTGGGCACGAAATTCACAGCATATTCAGCGCCGCGATAGATCTCGGTATGCCCGGACTGAGAGCCAAAGCCCTTGATCTCTGTCACCATCATGCCGCGCACGCCGATCCCGGTGAGGGCCTCGCGGACCTCTTCCAGTTTGAACGGCTTGATTGCTGCGATTATCAGTTTCACTTGTTTCCCCTTCCATGTGGCAGGTGACCCGAGGGTCTGCAGCCAAAGGCAAGCGCCGCAGCGCAGCAATTGACAGGGCAAATTGATGAAGATCGCTGGAGATTCGGACAAGTTTGCACATTATTTGCACAAAATGCCTAGATTGCCTAAATTTTGGGCGGACCAATAATCTGTCAAATCGAATCGAAGGCGCTCCACAATTCCGGAGCGGCACGGTAGGGTGGGCAAAAATGCAGGCTCTGGAACCGACAATATGAGTGGAAATGGAAAGAAGCGGCCGCCATTGGTCGCCGAACGGCGGTATAAAAAGGCCGCCGCGCCGACGCCCAAGAAGCCGGCACGAAAAGCGCGTGCACCGCGCCGGACGAAACGAAGTTCCAATATTTTCGTGCGTGTCTTCTTCGGCATCGTCAATGGAATACTGAGGGTCGTCTGGTGGTTTGCCTGGCGCGGTGCAGCGATCTTTGCGGTCGTGCTGGCGCTGGCGATCAGCTATTTCTATTTGACCCTGCCACCTGTCGGCGAACTGCTGGATGGCCGCGCCCGAGGCTCGGTGACGCTTCTTGATCGCGACGGCAAGGTTTTCGCTTGGCGGGGGGAACAATTCGGTGGTCAGCTTACTACCGACACGGTCTCCGACGATCTGCGCAATGCAATCGTCGCGACCGAGGACAAGCGATTCTACCGTCATTTCGGGCTTAGCCCGCGGGGTGTTGCGGGTGCTATGCGCATCAACCTGCGCGAAGGGCGGGGCCCACTTTCCGGCAACGGCGGCTCGACGATAACGCAGCAAACGGCGAAGTTGCTTTGCATCGGCGTCCCTTACGACCCGAAGGTATGGAAAACCGAGGCCGCTTACGAGGACGACTGTAGAACCGGCTCGGTCTGGCGCAAAGTCAAGGAAGCCATCTACGCGATGGCGATGGAGGCTAAGTACAGCAAGGACGAGATACTGACGGTCTACATGAACCGTGCCTATCTGGGTGCGGGATCGCGGGGATTTGAGGCAGCAAGCCAAAGGTATTTCGGAAAAACTGCCTCCCAGCTTGGCCCTGCAGAATCGGCGATGCTGGCCGGGCTTCTGACCGCGCCGTCACGCTATGCGCCGACGGCCAATCTACAACGCAGTCAGGACCGGGCCAACGTGATCATCGGACTGATGGAAGATCAGGGATACTTGACGAAAGCCGAAGCCGATAACGCCAGGGCCAACCCAGCTGAGCTGAGCGAGGCCGCAGAGGCCCGAGCGGGCGGCTATTTCGCTGATTGGGTGATGGAAACCGGACCGAGTTACCTGACGAACGACACGACCGAAGACGTCATCCTGAAGACAACCTTCGATCCCAGAATCCAGAAGGCGGCAGAGGACGCGCTGCAATCGGTATTCGACAGCAAGCTTAAGGAGGGGTCCGAAACGCAGGCTGCGATAGTTGTAATGTCATCGGACGGTGCCGTGCGGGCCATGGTCGGTGGGCGAAGGTTCAAGGGTGTGGCCGGTCAGTTCAACCGTGCCATTCAGGCCAACCGGCAGACCGGTTCGTCCTTCAAGCCATTCGTCTACGCCACGGCGCTCGACTTGGGCTACAGTTATGCCGATACGGTTGTGGATGAGCCTTTGACGATCAACATCCCGGGATCAGGCCCCTGGTCGCCTTCCAACTACGATCGCCAGTTTCACGGTCGCGTCACTCTAACCGAAGCGCTGAAACGGTCGTACAACATCCCGGCTGTAAAGATTGCAGAGTTTGTCGGTCCGGAAAAGGTGCGCGCCATTGCGGAAAGCTTCGGCATCAAGGGAGACTTGGCGCAGGGTCCAGCGTTGGCACTTGGGGCGTCCGAATCGACGCTGATCGAGATGACGGGCGCCTATGCAGGCATCCTCAACGGTGGGTCCAGCGTCACACCCTACGGCATGACCGAATTGCGACTGCAGGGCGACAACACCGTCCTGATGGGTCAGGAAGGCGGCATGGGAGAACGGGTGATCACGCCACAGGCCGCCGAACAGCTGATCTACATGATGAATCAGGTCGTCGAAAGCGGAACGGGAACCCGCGCAAAATTGGATGACCGTGAGGCCGCCGGCAAGACCGGCACGACGCAGGCGGCGCGAGACGCCTGGTTTCTGGGTTTCACGGCCGACTATGTGACGGGCGTCTGGATGGGCTATGATGACAACAGACCGTTGGCGGGCGTCACCGGCAGTGGCCTGCCCGCAGAGATCTGGCACGAAGTGATGGTCCGCGTGCACGATGGCCTGCCAGCGCGGCCGCTACCGATGCTGCGTCCATCAGCAGAACCTCGGGTTCAGGTTTCGGAAGGCAGTCAGGACCGGGGGCGTCGGAAGAAGCAAAAATCGAATGACCGGGACGCAGAGAATATCCTGCTTGACGTTCTGGGCGCGATCTTTGGTCGTAACTGACCGGCGCAGCGTTACACGCATTTTCGTCAACAATCCGTTTCACATTTGATGCAAATTGAAATGCGGCACGGCGGGCACAATTCCAGCTATCGCTCAGGTTGCGGACTTGTTCGCGGCCGGGCAACAATGGCAATGGAGATTCAAGCACATACCCCGCTTCAGTGTGGAAAGGCGTTCGATTGTTTCCGGATCGTTGCCCGGCGGTCATCTGTGCGGTTGTGCCGAGCGCGAGAACCAAACTACCGGCGCCACTTTAGGGCCAGAGCCTGTCAAATACTCGTCACAAACAGGCTGTCTTACATGCCTCAGTGTTCAGTAACGAGTTTCAGTTATGATGGTGAAAGTAGTGAGTGTCTGGAAAACAACCGGCGCAAGACGTTCATCGGGTTGCGCCGGGGCTTCCGGATCGGCCGGGTCGATCAAATTAGACGGCCCGGCTGAATTTCGTACAGGAAAAGGTAAGGTATAATGGGTTGGTCAATCCTGGAATTTCAATCGTTTAGCATCTTCATGGCGAAAACCCTGTTTACACCGGAGTTTTTGCTGTTTGCGTTGGCGCTCATCGCCTATTCGATGGGCGAAGGCGAAGCCTGAGACACCCCAAAAATATAGCCCCGGATCAGCCGGCCCGTTTGAGATCCTCGATCATCGCTCCGATATCGCCGCGTCGTTTGTCGAGCATCGCCCCGATCTCTGATCGTTCCGACTTGATCAGGCTGATGCCCTCAATCTTCAGGTCGATGAACCGCCCGTTGGAATCAGCGACCACGAAGACAACTTCGTAGGGCGCAAAGCCCGCAGTCTTTGCCATCGTCACAACCTCATAGAACGACTTAACGGCGCGGGTACCCTGCACGGTGACCGAACCGCCGATGAACTCTCGGAACCTGCGGCCATATTTTCGCGCCATGTAGCCCCGGAAAGCAGCGGCGAACGCGGATTGCTGGGCTGCTGAGGCTCGACGACTGTCCGGGCCCAGCACAAGCTGCGAAATCCGCGACCCATCGGCGTAGCGGGCAAACAGCCGCTGGAAATCACCAATCATAGCCGTCTCGGATCGGCCGCTGTTAACAATTGAAGTGATCTCGGCCACGACCTGCCGGATCAACGTCTCGGCCTGCGCCGTGCTGAATGCCTGCGCGCTGAAGGGAACGGCTGTGGCAAATCCCAGCGCCGCGAGGCCAGACAGTACCGTTCGCCGAGGGTGACGGTTATTCATAGGTTTCTTCATAAATGTCATATAGCTCCACGTTGCTCGCTTGCGCCCCCCCTGACAGCTGGAATCGGCGATTCTCGAGATAAAGTAACCGTGACTGCGCATAGCTGTCGGCGCTTTCGTACAGGATTGAATCCACTGTCGAGCCGAGGCGAAAACGCGTGTCGATCAGCTTCAGCGCGCCTGCTGCACTGACGCTTAGAACTTCGGGCCAACCGACGAGATACCTGACCGGATTAATAATCATATCAACGCCTTTGCCGACCGCATCGCGCGTGGTGGAGGGGCCAAGCGACGGCAGTTCCAGATACGGCCCTTCCCCGACGCCCCAGACATAAAGCGTTTCGCCAAAATCCGTACCGCGCTCTTCAAGACCGATCCGGGTTCCGGGATCAAGAATGCCGCCCAGCCCGACAGTCGAGTTGATCAGGAAACGCGACGTGTTCTGCAGCGCGTCAGCAAGTTTGAACTGCAGCACGTCGTTCACCACGATCCCTGGCAGCGCGAGATTGGAAGCGAAATTGCTAATGCCTCTGCGCATGGGATCAGGCACGTTATTGCCGTAGTCCAGAGATGCCGGGCGAAGAACCTTCCGATCAATTCGGACATTCGATTCGTGGATTTCGCGGTTAACCCGCTCGTAAGGATCATTGATGCCGGTGGCAGGCTGAGTCGTGGCACATGCCGAAAGAAGCGTCACCATCGCCAGAACGAGAATTGTCGATTTCTGCACGTTGACTCCCGGACCACAAAAAACTTCGTTCATTTTCACACGATTGGCGCGCGCTTGAAACCCGTTTGTTAACTGCGATGCAGGCTTTTTCTGCGACCAATCGGACCGACGGTGGCTGAAAGCGATCCATCGGCTATTGAAAGAGCGAGGCGGGGATGCGGTCGGAAGAGCTTGAGCGTGGGCTGAGAGAGCTCGCAAGACAGCGCAGTCTGGATCGGCCACTGTATTGGGCCGTGGCTTTCTTCGGCTTCTTTGTCAATCTGCTGATGCTGACTGGGCCGATCTACATGCTCGAAGTGTACGAGCGGGTGTTGACCAGCCGGTCGGGCGAGACATTGCTGGCCCTTTCGGTGCTGGCCGGATTCCTGTTCCTGATGATGGGCCTGATTGACGTCGCGCGGGCTCGCCTGACTGCCCGGATAGGTGCGCGATTTCATGATCGGCTGGCTGATCGCGTCAACGTCCTGGGTCCCGGGGCGACTGACCGAAATCCAGCCGGCAATCTTGCGATGATCGAGCGCGCCTATGGCGCGCCGGTGCTACCGGCGATTCACGACGTTTTCTGGGTTCCGGTATTCGTAATCGCCTTGGCGGTAGTGCACCCCTGGCTAGGCAGCTTTGCAGCGCTCAGCGGACTAACGTTGGCCGCATTGATGATAGTCAGCCGTGCGACTGCGTCCGCCACGATGTCGGTCAATGCGGATCCGGCAGGGTCTGCGATTCGATCCGATGTGGGAATCCAGGTTCGGCGCAGATCGCAATTCGAGGCGCTTCGGGCTGGCGACACCACGGGCTGGTTCAATGGCGGCATTCGCACCTTTCGGATCATGCTGCAATCGGCGGTGCTGGGGCTCGGGGCCTGGCTGGTGTTGCGCAATGAATTGTCGCCGGGCGCGATGCTGGCGGCGTCGGTCCTGCTGGGTCGGGCGCTGGCCCCGATCGAGGTGATCGCGACGCAATGGCCGTTGGCAGCGCAGGCCCGGCACGCCTGGTATGATCTGGCTCAGGTCTTGGGCCGGTTCCCGGCCTTGAACTCGACCACCGGCTTGCCGCGGCCGTTGGGCAAGTTGCAGGTGAATGATCTTTCGCTGCGGCTGAATGGGGAGGCCGGGACACGGCTTCGAGGCTTGGGATTTGAGGTTGGGCCGGGCGGCGCGCTTGGTGTGATCGGACCAACCGGTTCCGGCAAGACCTTGCTGGCGCGCGTGCTTACAGGTCAGCTGCGGTCGCTGTGCGGTGAGGTTCGACTGGGCGGAGCACGACCAGAACACTATGGCACAGCGTTATCGCACCATATCGGATATGTCCCGCAAACCGTGACGCTCGATCCCGGAACAATTGCCGACAACATCGCGGGCTTCGCATCTGTTCGCACTGATGCATCAATCATCGCCGCGGCGCGCTCGGCTGCGGCGCACGAGATGATCCTGCGATTGCCCAACGGTTATGACACCCCTGTCGGGACCGGGATCGGCACCTTGTCGGCAGGACAGGTTCAGCGGATCGGTCTGGCGCGCGCGATCTATGGAACACCGGTCCTGCTGGTGTTCGACGAACCGGCAACGCATCTGGATGGCGAAGGTCTTGCCGCGATGAACCGCATGATCGGGGATTTCCGGGCCGGTGGCGGCGCCGTCGTCTTGATGACCCACCGTCCATCGCTGACCGAGATCTGCGACGACCTGCTCGTACTCGACGCAGGGGGAGTGCGGGCTTATGGGCCGCGACTGGATGTATTGCGCGATATCACGGCTGGTCCCAAGCCGGTTCTTGTCCGCCAAAGGCGTGGTGCATGACCTTCCCCGAGCGCGACAATCATCGCCCTGCCCCGACCGCTGCAGGTTACTTGACGTTCGGATTGCTGTCCGTCCTGATTCTACTCGCGGGCCTTTCGCTCTGGGCTGCATCCGCCCGCTTGGCTGGGGCAATCGTTGCACCCGGCAAGATTGCCATGGCGGACGGCCAGCGACCGATCCAGCATCCGGACGGTGGCGTTCTAGAGGCGCTTTTTGTGCGGGACGGTGACTACGTAAAGGCTGGCACGCTGTTAGCGAAACTTGGCGACGACGGGGTGAGTACAGACCTTGCGGTCATTGAAGGCCGGCTGCGCGAGATCAAGGTACGCCGTCTCCGGCTGAAGGCTGAACGGGACGGGAAGGCGTGGCCCGAATTCGATAGTCTGATGGACGCCGACCCCGCGGACCTCGCGGCAATCATCACCACTCAAGGTCAGATTTTCGCCGCAAGACGGGACGGCCGCCAGAACCTTGTCCGCCAGTTGCATGGGCAGCGGGCGGGTGTGGCGAACCAAAGCTCGGGAGCCGACGCCGAATTGGCCGCACTCCTTCAGCAATATTCGCTCATCAACGATGAACTGGCACGGCAGGCGACGCTGTTTGAAAAGGGCCTCGTGCCGGTCGGCCGACTTCGCGGCCTCGAACTTGAAGTTGCGCGTGTTGCCGGTGAGATCGGCGGGACGCGGGGGAAAATGGCCGAACTAGACGACCGCTTAGTGACTCTCGGGGCGGAGCAGGCTCGCATTCCGATCGCAAGAAGAGAAGAGGCGGTCGCCGAACTTGCCGACCTTGACTTTGCCGAGCGTGAATTGATCGAACGGCGGCGAACCCAAGTCACGCGCCTCGCAGGACTGGACCTGCGCGCACCGATTGGTGGCGATATCTTCGGGTTAAAGGCGTCAGGACCCGGTTCAGTCGTTCGGCCCGCCGAGACTTTGATGATCCTGGTGCCGCGAAGCGGCGGGCTGACCGTCGAGGCCAAGCTCGCCCCGACCGACATCGGCCGGGTCGCCCTTGGTCAATCCGTCGGGCTGCGGCTGGGCCTATTCAACGCTGGGACCATCCCGGAGCTGACGGGCACGCTCGTCAGAATCTCGCCCGACAGCCTGTCCGATCCCGGAGTTGCAGGAAGCTACTATACAGCGGCAATCAGTCTGGAGGATACCGATCTTGCCCGCTTGCCGCGGCCCGGCATACTACGGCCCGGAATGCCGGTGGAAGTCGTGATCCGCACCGGCGAGAGGACCGCCTGGACGATCTTAACGCGACCGTTCTCGGATTTTCTGGTTCGAGCCTTCCGCAGCCGCTGAGATTGCGGTTTTCAACTTCACCCAACCCGGTTAGCGTCGCCCCGACATAAAATCAGGAGATCAGTCATGAGCGGACGCATTGAGGCGAAGCTGGCCGAACTGGGCGTGACGTTGCCATCGGCCCCCGCCCCGGCGGCAAACTACGTGCCCTTCGTGAAGGTCGGCGACATGGTTTATGTTTCGGGTCAAGTCTCGACGGGACCGGACGGACTGATCAAGGGGCGCCTGGGCGACGGGATGAGCATCGAAGATGGCGCCGCTGCCGCTCGGGTCTGCGCGATCAACTTGCTGGCGCAACTGAAGGCTGCCTGCGGGGGCGATCTGGATCGATTGGTGCGAGTTGTGAAGCTGGGCGGTTTTGTCAACTCTGATCCCAATTTTACGGACCATCCGAAAGTGATCAACGGCGCCTCGGATTTCATGGTCGGGGCACTTGGTGACGCGGGCAAACATGCGCGCGCGGCGGTCGGAGTCGCGGCGCTGCCGCTTGGCGTAGCCGTCGAGATCGAGGGAATTTTCCAGGTCAGATGAGCGGACTGTCAAGCGCGTTCCTGACCATTCCGCTGGCGCATCGCGCCTTGCATGACATCGCCAATCGCCGCCCCGAGAATTCGCGCGCTGCGATCCGCGCGGCAATCGAAGCGGGGTACGGGATTGAATTGGATCTGCAGCTTTCATCTGACGGACGCGCGATGGTCTTTCATGACGATCATCTTGCGCGTCTGACTGCTACGAAGGGACCGGTTCGTGCACTGTCCGCCGCGACACTTGGTAATATCTTGCTGAAAGGCGGCGATGAGGGCATCCCGACGTTGTCAGAAATATTGGACCTGGTGGCGGGCCAAACCCCGCTGCTTATCGAGATCAAGGATCAAGACGGCGCCCTCGGACCAAATGTCGGGCAGCTGGAAAAGGCGGCCGCGACGGCTTTGGTTGGTTACAAAGGCCCCGTCGCGCTGATGTCATTCAATCCGCATTCCGTTGCCGCCTGTGCCGAGCTCGCGCCGGAGATCCCGAGGGGTTTGACAACCTGCAACTTTGCCCGGACAAGCTGGCGCTCTGTTCCCGGTTCGGTGCTGGCGCGACTTAGGTCGATACCGGATTACGACCGGGTCGGGGCGTGCTTCATCTCGCATAAGCATGTCGACCTGCGTCGCCCGCGTGTCGCGGAAATCAAGTCTGGAGGCGGCGCCATCCTGTGCTGGACGATCCGGTCGCCGCGAGAAGAAGCGGCGGCGCGGAAAATTGCCGACAACATTACCTTCGAGGCTTATCGCGCAGTCTTGCCCGCTTGATTTTGTCATGACCAGGGTCAGCTAGACGACCATGAGCGCGCCGAGGACCGAATGAGCGAAACCCGCATCGAGATCAGGGTGCACGGCGCGATCAAAGAGATCGGCGCCGCTGCTTGGGATGCCTGCGCCTGTCCCGAAGTGTCAGAGCACGGGCGGCCAGATGACCCCTTCACCACCTATAGATTTCTGTCGGCGCTTGAGTGTTCAGGCTCTGTCGGGCGGGGTACCGGCTGGTCGCCGCGTTACCTTTCTGCCTCGGTCGAGGGTGACATCATCGCCGTTGCTCCAATGTATGCGAAGGGCCACAGCCAGGGGGAGTACATCTTTGATTTCAGCTGGGCCAATGCCTATGAAAGCGCCGGGGGGCGCTATTATCCGAAGCTGCAGATCGCCGTTCCGTTCACGCCCGCAACGGGGCGCCGGTTCCTGACCCGACCCGGCTACCGCGACACTGGGGTCGCAGCGCTGGCGCAGGGTGCGGTGCAGGTAGCGGCGGAAAATGACATCTCGTCAATTCACGTCACCTTCTGCACAGCGGATGAAGCCGATGCGGGAAAAAAGCTGGGACTATTGCACAGGACCAGCCAGCAATTTCATTGGTTTAACAAAGACTACGCGGATTTCGACGGGTTTCTGGCGGATCTGTCGTCGCGAAAACGCAAGAACATCCGCAAGGAACGCGCGGCAACGGCGGCGTTCGGAGGCGACGTGCGGGCCTTGAGCGGATCTGCCATCGAGCCAGAGCACTGGGATGCGTTCTGGCAGTTCTATCAAGACACCGGGGCTCGCAAATGGGGCACGCCGTATTTGACGCGGGCCTTCTTCGATGAGGTGCATGCAACGATGCGCGATGACGTCTTGCTGGTGCTCGCCGAGCGGGACGGCTTTCCAGTGGCCGGTGCGTTGAATTTCATTGGAAAAAACGTGCTCTACGGTCGCTACTGGGGCTGCGTCGAGGCGCATCGCAACCTGCATTTCGAATTGTGCTATTACTGTGCGATCGACTACGCCATCGAACACGGTCTGGCGCGGGTGGAGGCTGGGGCGCAGGGCGAACACAAACTGGCGCGGGGCTATTTGCCGGTGGTAACGCATTCTTTACATTGGATTAATGATGCTGGCTTTCGGCGGGGGGTGGAGCGATTTTTGGAGGAGGAACGGACTGCGGTGGATGAAGCGAACGAGATTCTTACGGAATTCGGTCCGTTTCGCAAAACGGGAAAGGAAGTTAAATGACTGAAAAGTTGAGTGGGGCCGAGCGGACGGCTGGTCTGGAGGAACTGGCAGGCAAGGGCTGGACGCCGGTCGAGGGACGGGACGCGGTGCATAAGTCCTTCGAATTCAAGAATTTTGTTCAGGCGTTCGGATGGATGACGCAAGTGGCGATCTGGGCGGAAAAGCTCAATCATCATCCGGAGTGGTCGAACGTCTACAAGACAGTCGAGGTCACTCTATCGACCCATGACGTGAATGGCCTGACGGAACTGGATTTGAAACTGGCACGGAAGATGGACAGTCTGGCGTCCCGATGAACTCTGATCCGAACACAACCTGAGAGCCCATGGAATCGTTGTCTGCACACCGTCAGCAAAGTGTATGCAAAGTGTATGGCAGACGTCGGCGACCTCAGACCTCTTCCAACAATGTTTCGCCTGCGGTCATGTCGCAAACGCTGCGCTGTTCTTCCTTGTGAAGCACCTGTACCACGCCGTCATCGACGATCATCGCATAGCGGACAGACCGTTTGAAGAACCCCACGGCAGGCGCGTCGAACTGCATCCCGATAGCCCCTGTGAACGAACTGTCGGCGTCGGCAAGAAAGGTCAGCCCAGCGTCTGTCCCGCCGGTTGATTGGCCCCAAGCTTTCATCACATGCGGATCGTTGACGGCGACGCAGATGATTTCGTCCACGCCCTTGGCGTCGAACTGCGGCTTGGTACGGATGAAACTGGGCACATGGGCTGACGAGCAGGTTCTGGTGAAGGCCCCCGGAAGGCCCAAGATCACCACTTTACGACCGCGCAGCTTGTCGTCGAGTGAAACGGTTTCGGGACCATCCTCGCCCATTTTCAACAGCGTTGCGGTCGGAAGTCTGTCGCCTGCGGAAATCGTCATATCATGGCCTTGCAAGATTGCGTTTCGTTTGGCGGAAGATGTAGGGTCCGGCCAAATGCTTGCAACCCCAATTCGGAGCCGGAATGAGCCATTTTGTCGTAATCGGGGCCGGTCAGGCCGGGCAATCCTTGGTGACGAAACTGCGCGATCTCGGTTTTGAGGGTTCGATCACGCTGATTGGCGAGGAGCCGGTTCCGCCCTATCAGCGGCCGCCCTTGTCGAAAGGCTACTTGTTGGGCGAGATGGCGCTGGAACGGCTATTTCTTCGACCTGAGAGTTTCTATTCCGACCACCAGATCGAATTGCGACTGGGTGCGCGAGTGACGGCGATCGATCCGGAGGCAAAAACCGTCACGATCAGCGACGAAGTTCTGTCCTACGATCAACTGGCGCTGACGACAGGATCGGTGCCGCACCGGTTGCCAGCGGCGATCGGGGGCGCGTTGGACGGCGTATACACCATACGGTCGGTTGCCGATGTCGATGCGATGGAACCGGAGTTCACAAACGGACGTCGCGTCCTTGTGGTCGGAGGCGGCTATATCGGGCTGGAAGCTGCGGCAGTTGCCGCCAAGAAGGGTCTGCAGGTCACTCTGGTCGAAATGGCAGACCGGATATTGAAGCGCGTCGCCTGTCCGGAAACATCGGACTATTTCCGGGAGGCGCATGGCGCACATGGCGTGACAATCCGCGAAGGTGTCGGACTGGAACGACTGTTGGGCGAGACCAGCGTTACGGGCGCGCGGCTAAGCGATGGCAGCGAGATCGCGGTGGATTTCGCGCTGATCGGCGTCGGCATCGCGCCTGCGACGGCGTTGGCACAGGCGGCGGGACTGGCAATCGAGAACGGCATCAAGGTGGATGCTCTGGGACGGACAAGCGAACCGTCGATCTGGGCTGCGGGTGATTGCACATCGTTCCCGTATGAAGGCGGGCGGATTCGACTGGAAAGCGTGGGGAACGCGATTGATCAGGCCGAATCCGTGGCGGCGAACATGCTGGGGGCGGACAAGCCCTATCACGCCCGGCCCTGGTTCTGGTCGGATCAATACGACCTGAAACTTCAGATTGGCGGGCTCAATTCAGGCTACGACCAAGTGGTGACACGGACCGGAGAAAGCGATGAGGCCAGATCCTTCTGGTATTATTGCGGTGACAGGCTGCTGGCGGTTGATGCGGTCAACGATTCGCGCGCCTACATGGTCGGCAAACGGTTGATCGAGGCTGGCAAGTCGCCGGCGCCCGAAGTGGTCTGTGATCCGAAGACGGATCTAAAAGCACTGCTGAAGGCCTGAGGATGCGGATCATCGCAGGATCGATGCGCGGCCTGACCTTGGCTTCGGTGGGAACCGGCGACGCGGCCGCGCATCTGCGACCCACCTCTGACCGGGTGCGCGAAAGCATCTTCAACGTGCTGATGGGCGGTGGTTTCGGTGATCCGATCCGGGGCAAGATAGTGCTTGATCTTTTCGCGGGAACCGGCGCGCTGGGGCTGGAGGCGCTGTCGCGGGGTGCCGCGCAAGTGACATTCGTTGATTACGGGCTGAAATCGCGGGCGCTGATCCGCCAGAATATCGATCTGACCCGAACGCAGGGGGTTACCAAACTGTTTCGCCGCGACGCGACACAGCTTGGCGAGCGTCATGGCCCGGCGGCCGATCTGGTGTTTCTCGATCCGCCCTACGGTCTTGGTCTGGGCGAAAAAGCGATTGATGCAGCCCTGGGCGGCGGCTGGTTGGCACCCGGCGCCATCATCGTCTGGGAAGACAACCGGTCGCCCGAAGTGCCGGGCCGGCTTGTGCGGCGGGACCAGCGGAAATACGGCGATACGATCGTGACCATTCTGGAGCTTCCGGCATGACGCCGCGTCTGGTTCTGTTCGACTGTGACGGCGTTCTTGTGGACAGCGAGCCGGTGACAAATGCTCTGCTGGCCGAAAATCTGGCGCGTTACGGGCTGAACATGACGCCCGAGCAGATCGACGCTACATTCGTCGGTGGAACGATGAAGGCGGTGGGGATCGAAGCGGCCCGCCGCGGGGCCCGTCTGCCCCGCACCTGGGTGGCCGAACTTTATGAGGAAATGCACGCGCGGCTTGCCGAGGGAACGCCGCTGGTTCCGGGTGTGGCGGACGTGCTTGACGCGCTCGACAAGGCGGGCATCCCCTATGTCGTCGGATCCAACGGCAGCATTGAGAAAATGCAGATCACGCTGGGACAACACCCGGCACTGTGGGACCGGCTGCGGAACCGTCTGTTTTCAGCGCATGAGCACGGGGTGGCGAAGCCGGACCCGGAACTGTACCTGATCGCGGCTCGCAGCGTCGGAGTCGCGCCTGAGGATTGCGCTGTCGTTGATGACAGTGCCCCCGGATGCCGGGCCGGTGTCGCCGCCGGTATGGCTTGTCACGGGTTTGCGGCGCATGACAATGGTGCGCGCCTGAAGGCGGTCGGGGCAACGGTGTTTCATGCGATGGAAAGCCTGCCCGCGATACTGGGACTCGCTGCTGACTGAGGGGGGTCCGTTACTTAGCCGCCGTAGGTCGGGTGGAACTTGCCGGCGGGCGATAAAGTGAAGATTTCCGCCCCGCTTGCCGTGACGCCGACCGAATGTTCGAACTGCGCCGACAGTGACTTGTCGCGCGTCACGGCCGTCCAGTCATCGGCGAGGATCTTGGTCTCTGGCCGACCAAGATTGACCATCGGTTCGATGGTGAAAAACATGCCCTCTTCCAGCACGGCACCGGTATCTGGGCGTCCGTAATGCAGCACGTTCGGCGGCGCGTGAAACACCCGGCCAAGACCGTGACCGCAGAAATCGCGCACGACCGACATGCGTTCAGCCTCGACATAGCTTTGGATCGCGAAACCGACGTCACCAAACGTGTTGCCCGGTTTCACGGCCTCGATGCCTTTCATCAGCGCGTCATGAGTAACCTGGATCAGCCGCTCGGACTTGCGCGACAGGTTTCCCGCGACATACATCCGGCTGGTGTCGCCGTACCAGCCATCGACGATGACCGTCACGTCGACGTTCAGGATGTCACCATCCTTCAACACCTTGGTGCCGGGGATCCCGTGGCAGACCACGTGGTTCACGCTGATGCAGCTGGCGTGCTGGTAGCCTTTGTATCCGATCGTCGCGGATGTCGCGCCCGCGGTTTCGACCTTGTTGGTGATGATCTGGTCAAGCCGTTCGGTGGTGACACCGGGTTCGACATGCTCGGCGATCTCGTCAAGAATCTCGGCGGCCAACTTGCCGGCCTTGTGCATCTCGGCAAAATCCGAGGTCTCGTAAATCCGAATGCCGTCCTTGGTCAGGCGGCCGCGATTGCGTTCGTCCACGGGCTCGCTCCGTTTGAATATTGTTCCGGCCTACATAGGGTCTGGCAGACAAAAGGGCCAGTGCCGCGAGCCATTGACCAGGGATGGAAACGACTGCTGGCCGGGTTTATACGGGATCATAGCAATATCGGAGCAACGAGAAATGCCCAATCCCACCGCCGCGATGCTGGTCATCGGTGATGAAATCCTGTCGGGACGCACCCGCGATTCCAACATGCACTTCTTGGCCCAGGAACTGACCAAGGCAGGGATAGACCTGAAGGAAGTGCGGATCGTGTCGGATTGGGCAGAGAGCATCGTGGCTGCGGTCAATGCTTTGCGCGCAGGTCACGACCATGTCTTCACTTCGGGCGGCATCGGGCCGACGCATGACGATATCACCGCCGATTGCATCGCACGCGCGTTTGACGTCGCGATCGACGTGCGCGACGATGCCCGCGCGATCCTGGCTGAACGCTATGACAAGATGGGGACCGAGTTGAACGAAGCCCGGCTGCGCATGGCGCGCATTCCCGATGGCGCCCGCCTGATCGAGAACCCGGTATCGGGCGCGCCTGGCTTCAGCATCGGCAATGTCCATGTGATGGCGGGCGTGCCTGCGGTTTTTCAGGCGATGGTCGCCTCGGTCCTGCCGCAGCTTGCGGGGGGCGCACCGCTGGTCAGCCAGTCGCTGCGGATCGACCGGCCCGAGGGTGACATCGCCGGCCCACTGGCAAAGCTTGCGGCGAAACATCCGGATCTTTCGATCGGTTCCTACCCGTTCATAGAAAACGGTGCTTTTGGTGCGAATGTGGTGATCCGGGGCAGCGACGGGGTGCAGGTCAACGCTGCGATCTTGGCGTTATCGGCGATGTTTCCGACCGCAGACGCATGACACTTCCGGATGCAGGGCGGCTTTACGAAGCGACCGAGGCGACATGGCCTGCGGCCCACGTCTGGCGACTTGGCCCCTGGATCATTCGCGACGGTCGCGGTGGCGGGCAGCGCGTATCGGCCGCGACGCTTGAGGGTGAACTGACAGCCGACTCCATCGCCGCTGCAGAAAGCGCAATGGCGGATCTTGGCCAGCCTTGTCTGTTCATGATCCGACAGGACGACGCTGCCCTGGACAAGATGCTCGCTGAACGCGGGTACTCAATCAAGGATCCGGTTGTGCAATACGTGGCGCCGATCAATGAGCTGGCTCGGATCACGCCGCCTCTGATCTCGACATTCGCGATCTGGCCACCCCTGGCGATCATGACGGAGCTTTGGGCAGAGGGCGACATCGGGCCGGGGCGCATTGACGTGATGGTCCGGGTTACGGGACGCAAGACCGCGATACTGGCGCGTCAGGCGGATCGCGCGGCGGGCTGCGGTTTTGTCGCCCTCGACGGACCCGTCGCCATGGTGCATGCGGTGGAAGTGGCCGAACATCTGCGGCGCAAGGGATGTGCGGCAAACATGATGCGAACGGCCGCGCAATGGGCCCAAGCCAACGGGGCAGAGCATTTGGGCGCGCTGGTGACCGCCGCGAATG
>JBBKVT010000486.1:0-8942 GCA_037968535.1 Paracoccaceae bacterium | reverse complement strand
GGCAAACCCGGTCAGAGCGGTCGTCAAAATAAGTGTCTTCTTCATCAGCTTTCATCTCCCATTTCATAGCTGTCGGTTAAACTTGGCATCCCATTCCGAAAGTCTTGGTTATTTCAACGGATCGAGCGCCCGGGGGTTCCTCGGCATCCCGGTTTACGCGAGCGGTCTGATCAACTTCGAGTGGCCCCTTTCCGGCGTCGTCGGGCACGTTTACCACGAATCCGGGCATTCTCAGATTAAACTAATCTGCTAAGTTTGTACTTGGGAATTTAGGCTGCTGGCTCAAGTTACTGTTCGGTGCATGATAGGCAAATACAAGGTTGGCATCGAATGCCGACGGGTTTGGAGATAGCTGGCGGGGATGGGCCATTTAATTTGACAATGCCCTTCGTCGAGGCGGTGCAGATCATCCAAGCGGAAGGGCATATGTCGCTGCGGGCGATTGCGGGTGAGTTGAACAGGCGCGTCATGCTCAGGGTAAGGCGGGAAGTGGCACGTGTCAAACCTGCGGAACCTGTTGGGGCGAATACAGTGACGTCTATCGCACAGTAATTGCGTGTGAATCCCAATCGTCTCGAAACGCCCTACTAAAGTAGTTGGCAAGGGGCTGTATTAGGTACGAAAGCGGCGTGCGGTCGCGTGTCTTCATGAATGCTTCGACAAGCATTCCTTGAAGCATAACCAGGTCCGGAAGCTGATCCATCGCCCCATCCACGGGCTCCAGTGTAGCTTCGTACAATGTGACACCGGAGCGTTCGTCAGCGACCGAATCCGCAGACAACCGTACCACTCGCCCCCGGATCTCTGGAGTAATTCGTTGGTCAAATGTTGGCAATCTAAGCGAGGCTTCCTGCCCCTGATACACTTGGTCGAAATGAATGGATCGATCCTCGCCGACACTTGCAGCGGTTGCCCTTCCGGCACGACATACATCATTGGATCCGCCGGGCGCACCACCGACTTCAGCGCAACCACCCGAGACCCGTAAACGATCCCGTCGGCGGGTGAGCGAACATGAACGCGGGCCAGCCGTTCATTCAGGGTGATCTGTTTCTCGACAAGCTCGATCTCGTTGTACCGCAAGTCACGCAACAGGGTGATTTCCTCTTCCCGTCGGCGGTCGGAGAGCTTGTGGATATCGATCGAAATAGTAGAAATCCTCCCCCTAGCTTCCGCAATCGCGGCCTCTATCCGACCGATTTCTCCCTCCAGCCGCGCCTCTTCGCGCTGCAATTCCAGAACACGCGTCATCAGCGTTCTTAATCCATCGACCTGATAATTTCATCGCGTGGGCCGTAAGCAGCGACTTTTCCGCTTTCCAGCACGAGAAGCTGGTCGCACGCTGAAATTGCCGTCGGTCGATGTGTCATTATGACGACTGCCTTGTCGGTCGCCTTCATCTCGGAAACGACCGCGTTCAGAGCTTCCGAGCCGTCAGCATCAAGGGCCGAATTAGGCTCTTCAAGAACCAGCACGACAGGATCATTGCAAAGCGACCGCGCCAAAGCAAGGCGCTGCCTCTGGCCTCCCGATAGCTTGGCATCGGTTACACCTATCCTCGTAACCGTTCGAAAGCTGCAGGATAACTTCGCGGATGCGGGCCTTCTTTGCTGCCGCGACAACCTTCTCCATTGATCCTTTCGGTGGGACCGACGTTGTGTCGTCGGTCGAAGACGTTGTCATATCCCGGCTCAACGACATCGTCACAGGAAACAACCAAGCAAATTACCTCTACGATCATCAGGGACATGGTGCCTTGTCGGGTTCGGGGGGTGATGACTGGCTCTTCGGTGGTGCTGGAAAAGATAAGATTAATGGCGCTTTCGGTCAGGACGGTGCGTCGTATGCCAGAGATCATCTTGATGGCGGCTACAATTGTATCCAGGCTGATCTGAAAAAGGCATATGTCGTCGATACGTTCGGCTCCAAGGACCGACTGATTTCAATCGAAAACCTCGAAGGGTCAGCTTTCAGAGACAAAATCAAAGGTAATAATGCGGGCAACGACCTTTTTTGGAAACGGCGGTGCCGACAAGGTGATTGGCAAAGGCGGCAGCGATTTGTTGGTCGGTGGCGCCGGCAATGACGTGCTGAAAGGTGGCAACGGGTTTGATGAACTCATCGGCGGTGCCGGGAACGACCGTTTGAAGGATGTTTTCGGTGGCGGAACCGCCTCATACATCTCCGATCACATATTTGGCGGAAGTCAGGGTATTTCTGCCAACTTGGCAACAGGCCGTGTCACCTATGCTTTTGGCGATACCGATCGGTTGATCGGGATTAACTCTGTAATCGGGTCGAGTTGTGCTGACAGTTTCATCGGCGACAGAAAGTCGAACTGGTTTTTTGGTTCGGATGGCGACGACACCGCGCGGGCAGGCGGAGGCCGGGACCAGATCAGCGGGGGGCAGGCCAGGATACTCTATGGCGTCAAGCAGGAAGCGATGAGTTTCTATTTTTCAGCTCTTCGGACAGCATGGTTGGAAACGGTGACATGATCATGGACTTTCCAAATGGCGAGAAGATCCGTTTCCTTGAAGACCTGAGCGTGATGCATTCGTTCATTGGAAGCTCGGCTCTCGGCAACATTGCCGGGCAAATCCGACAGACATCCTGTCTGGCGATACGTTGATATCTGGCGATATTGACGGGGATGGTGTCGCTGACTTCGAAATCAACTTGGTAGGTTTCACCAGCCTCGATTTTAGTGAGTTCCTATTTTCATGACCACATTCCCGACTGTTCGCATTGAACTTGGTCTGCGAAGATGCTGCCGGTTGGGCTCTTGTCGGTACAATAATGCTAGTCGTCGGGGTTCTTTAAAGAATTGAGCGCTTTTGCGAATGGCGGCTCTGGCGCTGTCAGAGCGGCGATCTAGTGGCGGGCGGGGCGGATGCGCATCGTATTCTTTGAAGCAACATAGCCAATTTGCAACGCCGAAATTGTTAGAGACTTTCGGTCGCGCTGTGTATGCTGCATGTTACGAAATGCGAAAAAGCCGCGCTGAAATTGTGAAGAAGTGACGGCCAAACGAGTCACAAACGGGCTTGATCTGCTTTGGGTCCAAAGAAATGGACCATATTGTCGCCAAGCAGATCAAACAGGGGACGGGGATTCTGTCAATTAGAAGCTGGATCGAGCTTGCTCCCGCACCGGGAAGGCCATTCATCAAGATGCAGGGGCTGGAAAATCATTTTGTGATCGTGGATGGCCGCGAAACAGATTTCTTTCCCAGTCCCGATGAATCCGTTCGAATCTGCAACCCCAGGACCGGCGTGGGGGCTGATCAGCTTTTGATCATTCAGCCGCCGACCAGGCAGGGGAAGAAAGAGGATGCTTATGCATTCATGCGGATCATCAACATCGATGGAAAAGACGCTGAGGCATGTGGAAATGCCACGCGTTGTTTTGCCTGGTTGATGCTGGAGGAGACGGGCCAGGACGACATTGTTCTGGAGACGGTTGTAGGCTCGCTTCGCTGCCGACGCGTGGGAAATAAGATGGTAAGCGTCGAAATGGGGCAGATCACGACGAAGTGGGACACCATTCCACTGGCTCAGCCAACGGACACATTGCATCTGGATGTTGAAAACGGCCCGCTGTCCGACGGAATTGCGCTGAATATCGGCAACCCGCACGTGGTTTATTTTGTCGATGATCTGGATGCTGTCGACATGGCTTCGGTTGCGCCGAAGATTCAGAACGACCCGATTTTTCCAAATCAGGTCAATGTCGGTGCGGCGCAGGTTGTGCGCGACGATTTCATCCGTTCCACGGTTTATGAGCGTCCGGGGCTATTGACCACCGCCTGTGGCAGTGGCGCCTGCGTCGCCGTGCGCGCCGCGCAACTGCGCGGATTGATCAAAGGAAATCGAGTCACGGTTGAGATGCCAGCGGGATCGGTCGAAATTGAGATCCGCAGCGATAAATGTGCCGTAATGACAGGGCCGGTGGAATTTTGCTTCAGCGGAACGCTGCCAGAATCAGAACGGAATACGGCATGAGCGACATCATGATCAGCATCGACAAGGTGTGCAAAACATACCATGTGAAAACCCGCCCGGAACCGGTTCGCGCACTGGACAATGTGACCAACCACATTGATCGCGGCGAAGTGGTCGTAGTCATCGGCCCATCGGGATCCGGAAAATCAACGCTTCTGAGGTCCTTGAACGGGCTTCAGGAAATCGACAGCGGCACAATCATCATCGACGGCGTCAGCGTGACTGACAAGAAAACGAACCTGAACCTGCTCCGGTCGCAAGTGGGCATGGTCTTTCAGCATTTCAATCTGTACCAGCACAAGACCGCTATGGAAAACATCGTGCTTCCGCAGACTGTGGTGCTAAAGCGCACCCGCGCCGAAGCGGAATCAATTGCCAACGATCTTCTGAACAAGGTTGGCATTCCGACCCTCGGCGGGAACTATCCATCGATGCTGTCGGGCGGACAGCAGCAACGTGTCGCGATTGCACGGTCGCTGGCGATGAAGCCGAAAGTGATGTTGTTTGACGAAGCAACATCCGCGCTTGACCCCGAAACTGTCGGCGGGGTTCTGGAACTCATGAGAGGCCTTGCAAAGGAGGGGATGACAATGGCCGTCGTAACGCACGAAATGGGTTTCGCGCGCGAAGCCGCTGACCGCGTAATCTTCATGGATGCCGGGGCCATCATCGAAGAAAACACTCCCGACGGGTTTTTCGACAACCCACAATCAGAACGAGCCCAGGATTTCCTGCGGCAGATCCTGTAACGAGTCGAAACAACAAGAAACCACCAACATTGGAGAGAAGAATGGGAAGATTTACCAAACTTGCAATAGCGACCGTCAGCGGTGCCTGGCTGGCCCTGATGGCGACGGCATCGTTTGCCGAGTCCACGATGGAGAAGATCGTGAGAACCGGGCAGATGACCATTGCTGTCCAGACACAGGGGCCTCCAGTCAGCTTTATCGACAAGGACGGCAAAAGAACCGGTCTTGCCATCGAGCTTGCCCAGATGATGGCCGACGACATGGAAGTCGAACTGATAGTTCAGGACTACGACTGGAAAGGCCTTATTCCTGCGCTTCTGTCCGGAAAGGCCGATTTCATTGCGGCGGATATGACCCCGACAGCCAAGCGCAGCATGCAGGTCGTCTTCACCGAGCCGGTCTTCTACTCGGAAACCATTGCGTTTGCGATGAAAGACTCTGGATACAAGTCCTGGAAAGACCTCGATGTTGCAGGCATCTCGGTCGGTGCGACCCAAGCCTCTTCATGGGCCGACATTGCGCGTAGTAAGATATCGAATGCCGAGCTGAAAGAGTTTGCCGGCGGCACTGCGCAAACGGTTCAGGCCCTGACCTCGGGGCGCATCAACGCCGGTGTGTCTGACAAGGCGACGATCGCAGGCTTCATGTCTTCCATTGACGGCCTCGTCGTTCTTGATGGCGATATCAGTCGCGAACCGCTTGGATTTGCGGTCCGTCCGGACTCGCTGCATCTGCTGTTGGCGCTGGACAACTACATGGGCCTCATTCGCGCTGACGGGCGTCTGGATGAAAAGCTTGAGTACTGGTGGAACACCACAAATTGGGAAGCGGATCACAAATAATAGACTACCCACGGCGGCGTTCGCGCCGCCGTGATGCGGGACGAAAAATCGCAAATCATCAATACGCTTCAAACCGGATGAGTTAATGGAATGGCTTCAAAGTATCTTTAACTTTCGGATCGTATTCCAGTACTGGGAGGTCTTCGCGCAGGGCATTGCCAATACAATCTTGATTTCAACGATTTGTCTGGCGCTGTCGTTGACCTTCGGAATCTTCATAGCTTTGGCGCGCAGGTCAAGCAATCCGCTGATCTGGCGACCGGTCGCAGTGTACATCCAGGCGATACGTTCGACCCCGCTGCTGATACAGATCTATCTGATCTATTACGGTTTGCCATCCATCCTTCCGTTCGGAAATTTTCTTGATGAAACACAAACCGGTATCATAGCGCTGACCATTCACACCTCGCCCTATATGGGTGAAATCATCCGCGCCGGTCTCGAATCCATCGATCGCGGCCAGATAGAAGGCGCACTGTCGGTCGGCATGTCCCGCAAACAAACCATGACCAACGTTGTCCTGCCTCAGGCGATTGCAAACGTCGTCCCGCCCTTGCTTGGACAGACGGCAGTCCTAATCAAAGACACGTCCCTTCTAAGCATCATCGCCGTGTTCGAGCTTATGGGGGCCGGGTTGCGGATGTTTTCGGAAACGGTGATTGCCACGGAAAGCTACGTAACGACTGCCGTCTGTTACCTGGCAATATATGCCATGATGCTTGTGCTTTCCGGCTTGGTCCAAAGAAAACTGGGCGGTTCCGCCTGGCAGGCAAATTAGGGAATATCGCATGGAATGGCTTGCACATAAGTGGGGTATCATAGACCAGCTAACGCCCTTCATGCTTCAGGGCCTGTGGATCACGTTCAAGATATCGATCATTGCAATTCTTTTCGGCTCAGCTTTGGGATTTGTGTTGGGCGTACTCAAGACGCTTCAAAACTATACGTTGGAAAAACTGATCAACACGTATCTTCATATTCTGCGCGGATCGCCGTACCTGGTTCAACTATACATCATCTACTTCGTCTTTCCGTCCTTCAACATCGAGTGGCTCAAGTTCGACAGCTTTACGGCTGCGGTGGTTTCGCTGTCCCTTTACACATCGAGTTACGTGACCGAGATCGTTGCGTCGGCCATCTTTGCAGTGCCAACCGGACAAAGCGAAGCGGCCCGTTCGGCGGGTATGACCAAGGCGCAATCCTACCAGTATGTTGTCCTGCCTCAGGCCTTGAAAATGACGATCCCTCCGATGGCCAGCGTCTATGTGATCGTGATCAAAAGCACGGCAGTGCTTTCGGTGATCGGCATCGCGGAGCTGACCCGACAGGGTGAAGTGGCCATCATGAGAATGCCGGGCGACATCATGTTCATTTACAGCCTGATTGCCGTCTTCTATTTCTTCTATTGCTATCCCGTCCTGCGCTTTTCAAAGTGGGCCGAAACCCGTTTCGGCACTCTTGGGATAGACTTGGAGTGAACTGTCAGAGGAAACTTGTTTAAGGCGGGCAGGGCGACCAATTCGCAGTGCCGGCTGACAGACCGCTCCCTATTTCGCTGCTTCAAGACATGATCCCGAGATCATCGGCCTAGCGGTGATGCTGTGTTTCGGTGCACGCCGATAGGGGGTCAACTTTGAACGTCGATGACACGACCTGGCGCGGCGCCAGGTAGGCAAAGGCAGAACGCCGTCCGGCATTGCGCAGTTTTAAAGCTTCTACTCAAACATGCCCCTTGGCGTTTCGCCCTTCAGGAACGGCTCAATGAAGCCCAAGAACATCTCGGGCTGTCCAATGACGGCGGTGTGTGAGGTGGCCGGCATCACCGCAAGTCGCGATGCGGGCAGAGGCTGTCCCATATCGCCCATGATGCCGCCACCCAGCAGGCGGAACAGCGCGACAGAATACTCGAGTGTCACAAAGTCTGCGTCTCCGGTGATGATCAGCGCCGGGATCGTCATTGCCTTGACATCTTCCTCCCAGGCCATCTGCTCGTGCTCGAGCGCGATCAGCTTCTCGACCAGTGCGGGGAATCCCTCCGGATTGGCGGCGAGCGTCTTGTAGTCTTCCGCAAAGGGCATGGCGGTGAACATCTCCACCGTCATCAGCGGAATGAACTCGCGAAACGCCGGTTGCGTGCCGTTGATGTCATAGGCGGCGGAAGCGGCGATCAGCTGATCCACCTTTTCCGGATGCCGGATCGCAAGTTGCAATCCCGCCACCCCCCCCATCGAATAGCCGAATACATTGGCCTTTTCGACGCCGATTGCGTCCATGAACACCGAAAGAGGTCGGCAAGGGTACGGGGTTGGGGCTGTCAATGGCCTTCGGATTTGCCAAACAGTCCGGCGGACATTTGCGCGTCCATTCGCGGCTTGGTTGGGGCACGACGGTCAGGTTCTATTTACCGCGCGTGCAGACCGCCATGCGTGCAGAGGTCCGCTCGACACCCGAGGCGTCGCCCGGGATGCTACAGGATCTGCAAGTGTCCCTGGTAGAAGATGATGAAGGCCTGCGCGCGACGATCGCCACGCAGATCAGATCTCTGGGGTGCGCGGTTCGGTCGGCCTCTGACGGCAAATCGGCCATCGAACTGGCCAGGGAATTGCCAAACATCGACATCTTGCTATCCGACATGGTGCTACCGGGTTCGATGGACGGCCTGAAGCTTGCCAAGGAAGTCGCCAGCATTTTTCCGGAATGTGCCGTTGTATTCATGTCCGGATTTGCGGACACGTCGATCCTCAATAATGGCCTATCGGACGCGGATTTACCCGTTCTGCAGAAACCGTTTTCCGTGACCAGTCTTCGACACGCACTCACGTCCGCGATCGCTGAGTGAACTCTAGGCGTCCAGAGGCCATGATCGCTATAAATTCAGCAGTTTTAGTGACTGGCTATGTGGGGCTAACCAACGGCTGCTTTGCGGTTGAGTCGAAGCTGTCTCTACAACCCTAGATAAGTCTTAACTATCAACGATCTGACAGTAGCGATAGCGGCCGCGCAGAGCGGGACCGGCATGGCTTTGGTTCCGCACTCATTCGTTAGAGACGATATCGAACTTGGCCGATTGTCTTGCCCGTCAGATATATTCGTTTCAATGGCAAAGCCATATGTCTGCGCGTTTCATTCGATCCGCGTCGAGTATCGCGGATTGCGCCGGTTTTTAGAGGGATTGGGCATTGCAGGCTATGGGGCAAGCGGCGGTTAAGCGGTCGCGCCTCACACGAAGTTCGCAATTCTTGAGCACTGCTCTGATTGCGCTGCAACGATGACACCTGGCGAAGCTATCGATTCGCAGTTGTTCGAGGGTCGGCGCACCTCGGACATTGGGAAGTCTGTGAGTTTTC
>JBBKVT010000485.1:0-3679 GCA_037968535.1 Paracoccaceae bacterium | reverse complement strand
CTGGACCTGACCGCGGAAATGGTGATGACACCAAATCCCCGGACAATCCGGCCCGACGCGCTGGCTGAGGAAGCCGTGGCGCAAATGAACGAGCGCAAGATCACCTGCTTGTTCGTGGTCGATCCCGCAGTGGGCGGCATGGCGCAAGGCATCCTGCATATCCACGATTGCCTTCGCGCCGGCGTCGTCTGAACCATGGCGCTCTATGACAACAACTATTCCCGCGCCGTCGCCTGGCTGAAAGTCCTGCTGCCAATTCTCGCGCTCGCGATTTTATCCACGCTGTTTCTTTTGTCGCGCACCATAGAGCCTTCGCAAACTCTGCCCTACGCGAATGTCGACGCGCAGGAGTTTGCGCGCGAACAGCGGATTGGCGCCCCAAATTATTCGGGTATTGCTTCGAATGGCGCAGCTGTGACAGTCATTGCAGACAGCGCTCGGCCGGATCTCGACAATCCGGATATCTTCATCGCTGTGAACGTTGACGCGCTGATCAAGCAGGCCGATGGTACAACGCTCGGCGTCAAGTCCGCGGCGGGCAAATTCGACACCAACGACGAATTGGCGGTCATGACAGGTGGTGTCGAGTTGACCAGCTCAAACGGCTACCGGATGACATCTGACACCTTGCAGGCTCAGATGGACGGGTCAGCCGCCGAAACCGATACTCCGGTGGTGATCGACGGGCCGCAGAACCGGATCGAGGCGGGAAATATGCGGCTACGTCTGAAAGATCCGGATCAGAAAACCGGTGGCTACGTCGTTGATTTCAACGGCGGCGTTAAGCTGATATACACCCCCAAAGAAACCAAGGGATCACCATGACCTCCCGACTTCTCCCTTTCGCAGCGCTAGTTTTTGCGGCGGCGACCAACCTTGCAGCAGCCCAAGGACCCGAAGTCGCATTCGGCCAGGCCAAATCCGACTCTTCACTGCCGATCGAGGTGACGGCGGATTCGCTGCAAGTCGATCAAACCAGCGGAACGGCGATCTTCACCGGAAATGTGCTTGTCGGTCAGGGAATTATGCGGCTTTCCGCCAAAGAAGTCCGTGTGGAATATGTGATGGTCGATGGCAATTCAACGGGTGACATCGGCCGCGTCCTGGCAAATGGCGATGTCACCTTTGTCAACGGCGCCGAAGCGGCAGAAGCTGCGACGGCCGACTACGACGTTCCCGACGGCACGATGGTGATGACGGGCGACGTCATCCTCACGCAGGGCAAAAGCGTGCTCTCGGGAGAGAAGCTGACAGTAAATATGGACGACGGCACCGGGCTGATGGAAGGCCGGGTAAAGACCATCTTTCAGAACTCCGGGACCGGCGATAGCCAGCAAAGCGGCGGCAACTGATGACGCCGACCGCTGATCTCACGGTGTCGGCCGGCGGTGCAGGGTTGCACATCGTCAACCTGCGCAAGAGTTACCGCAAGCGACTGGTCATCCGCGATGTCAGCATCGAGCTTGGCCGCGGCGAGGTCGTCGCCCTTCTGGGTCCGAATGGGTCGGGCAAGACCACATGCTTTTATGCGATTGCCGGACTGGTGACGCCCGAAGGCGGCCAGGTCGTGATTGACGGGCGGGATGTAACGACGCTTCCCATGTATCGCCGGGCCAAGCTGGGGATTGGCTACTTGCCGCAGGAAGCGTCGATCTTTCGCGGACTGACGGTCGAAGACAACATTCTGGCGATTCTCGAAATTTCCGAAAAGGACCGATCGACCCGGAAAGAGCGGCTGGAAGAACTGCTGTCCGAGTTTTCGATCACCCATCTGCGCCGCGCCTCGGCGCTGTCGCTATCCGGTGGCGAGCGACGGCGGGTAGAAATAGCGCGCTGTCTGGCTGCAAGTCCGAAATATGTGCTGCTGGACGAACCTTTTGCCGGGGTCGATCCGATCGCCGTCGGTGAAATACGCGCTTTGGTCGCAGACCTGAAGACTCGAGGCATCGGCGTTCTGATCACCGATCACAATGTACGAGAGACCTTGGATATCGTCGATCGCGCCTATATCTTGCATGATGGCAAGGTTCTGATGAGCGGCACCGCCGAAGAAGTTGTCCGCGATGAAAATGTCCGCAGGGTTTATCTTGGTCAAAGCTTTCGGATCAGTTGAATCGTCGCACGCGATTCAGATTCTGTTGACAGTTGGTCCACGAGTATCGCCAAATGACCCCGATGATACGATGTCTTTTCCTCGTTCGAGTGAAGTCGCTGACAGGCTTTCTTGTGAAAGCATCCAACCTCATCTTATCAAGAATTTCCCCCAGACCAGCTTTCCGTTTGGCGGCGGCACCCAGCTGCCGCCAATTGCTGGTCATACTTAAATGAAGGAGTGATGATGCGTTATCAGATCAGCGGCAGGCAAATCGATATCGGTGAAGCGCTTCAGGTCCGTGTACAGGATGAAATGGACCAGGTTTTGGCCAAGTACGCAGGGCGCCCGACCGATGTGAACGTGGTTTTCTCGAAAAGTGCACATGAATTTGTGTGCGAGTCGACTGTGCATCTTTCGACCGGACTTACCGCGCAGGCGAAAGCCCATGCGACCGAGATTTACGCTGCTTTCGACAAGTGCAATGAGAAGATGGACAAGCAGTTGCGCCGCTACAAGCGCCGCCTCAAGGATCATCATCGTGACCGCGCGGAACCGGTTGAACTCTCTGGCGCATCGTCCTATATCCTCGCCGCATCGGACGATTATGACGAGTCAGAGCCGGATTCGCTTCAGCCCATGATCATCGCTGAGATGGAAACCAAGATCCCGTCCATCTCTGTCGGGGAAGCGGTCATGCAAATGGAACTTGTCGGTGCTCCGGTTCTGGTCTTCCGGAACGAAGGGAACAGCGGGATCAATGTGGTTTACCGCCGCGAGGACGGAAACATCGGCTGGATCGACCCCAAGAACATCACCTGACGCCGACCCCTGATGGGGTGGCCAAAAAGCAGCGGACAATGGAATTATCGAGCATACTCAAACCGTCGGCCGTAAAGGTCGCGGCAAAAGCTACCAGTAAAAAGCGTCTCTTCCAGGATTTGGGAGAGATTGCCGCGGCGTCCTTTGGACTCAAGCAGGACGACGTCGTCGATGCCTTGCTGGAACGTGAAAGCCTCGGTCCGACAGGTGTCGGCCACGGCGTGGCCTTGCCGCATGCGCGCATTGCCGGACTCGACTATGTCGTCGGCGCATTTCTGAGGCTTGAGAAACCGCTCGATTTTGACGCCGTCGACCGTCAGCCCGTCGATCTGGTGTTCTCACTCTTTGCGCCGGTCGACGCGGGCGTAGAGCACCTGAAGGCGCTTGCGCTGGTGTCACGGACGATGCGGGATCCCGCGATCTGTTCCAAGCTTCGCGCGAATTCCGATCCCGCGACGCTTCACGCAATCCTGACGGCAGGTCATGCGATCCAGGCAGCCTGATCTGGACGATAAGGACCGAAACCGAACAGCATATAGTCCTTTTGGTAAGCGGCCTTCACTGCAGCGTCTACATCTTGGCCGCAGATTGAGGACAACGACACGGGCGACGCATCCGGTTCTGCGAGGAGCGCTGGCGACTCCCTGCCAAACTTTCCCGCCAGAAAACAAAAATCCGACGTAAGATCGTCTTCGCGAAAAACGTGGTCAAGGATCATGAACTGCCCGACGCCTCGCAAGACCTCTGATTGCGATGCCCAAGCGC
>JBBKVT010000484.1:0-10622 GCA_037968535.1 Paracoccaceae bacterium | reverse complement strand
ATCGCTCCACCTTGCCGTTCAATTGCGGTGTGCCGCGTTTGATGTAGGCATGCCTGATGCCCTTGTCCTCGACATGCCAGTGGAACTTAGCTTGGAATTCATGGCGGTTGTCGGTTCGTCCCAACTGCGGGACCGGAGAGGAAAGAGTATTTTTCAGCACCTACATGTTCACGCCGATCTATTCGAGCGGGTTCTTCGCCGAAGATCAATATAACGTCTACATCGACAGCAGCATATCAGCGCCGCTCCTCACCGCCGCCCCCTTGCCCGAGCAGCCGCAAGAAAAGACGGAACCGGACCCTGACGCCATTGTCTGCATCAGCCCGGATAAAGTAGATGACACGGGAGTTATCGGTCAACTACTGGCCGAAAAGCGGAAGTTAGATGCGGATTACCCGCCGGACCGACAGGTCATCATTGAGCTTGTGATACTCGGTCCTGAAGCGCATCAGCCCGCCGATCAGGCACCCGCCGTGACCACCGGCCATACTTTAGTCCACTTGTCGCCCCCTATCGAGAATGGCGCGCCGCGCGAGCATTTCCACCTCAAATTCAACAATGCAGAACGCAGCTATTGCGTCATTACGAAACTGAGTTTTCTTAAATTCTATCCGCGCTAGAATATGAGTCTGGCCGGTATTGCCAAGTTGTTCGATTTGGCCGAGATATCCTATCAGGATAAAAATCCCAACCGATATGCCGCGCATGAAAGGCATTGCGGAAAGTGCGCTAACAACGGTCGAAGTCGCAGGGGAAAATCGACCAACCGAAGCTACCTCACTTGAGGAGCAATCCGCCATCGAAGACGAGATCGGCCCCGGTGATGTAGGACGCGCCGTCCGACAGGAGAAAGACAGCGGCCAATGCGAGTTCTACTGGCGTGCCGATGCGACCTGGCGGCACGAACTTGCCCACATCACTGACCTTTCAGCTGTATCCCATCGTGCTTGCAGCGGTGTCAGTGTAAGACCGGGATAAATCGCGCTCGAGCGGATATTGTCTGCTGCGAGATGCATCGCGAGCGACCGTGACACTGCTCCGACCCCTGCCTTTGCTGTTGATTTGGCAGTCTGTGTCTTCGGATCGCCGCGAATGCATTGCATGGTCGAAAAATACACCATCGCACCCCCAACTTGCTAGACGCAAGTGCGGAACAGTTGCATGCCGCAAGGACGCACCGGCGTGGAACGGCAGGAGACCGGTCGTTGGCTCAAAGAACGGGGCAGAGCATTCGCGCCTCCCGCTCTGACGACTGGAACGGGCGATGCTTCGTTTCAACTGCATGCGAAGTTTGCAGAAGGTCGCCGCAGGACACGCCTCTGTCTTGAACCATTTCAATCAAGAACGCGCCCTTTACAGCTAAGATAAATTCAAGCTCAATCGCACCGCCGCTCGGACCGAGTGAAGGGGTCTCTGCGCGTCATAATCGGCAGCTTATTGTCCTAGCTGAAACGAGTTCGAACTGGACTGACGCGCCACGCAACGAACTCTGCCATCAATAGCCTTTCATTGGGTCGGCAATCGTTTCACAAGTGCCTGTCGCCTCAAAGGTCCGGATATTCTTAGCTATTACAGAGGCGCCAGTCGCTGCATCGATCATTGAGGCGATATGCGGGGTCACTCGGATTTTCGAATGATGCCAGAATGGATGATCGACAGGCAGCGGCTCGTCTCTGAAAACGTCCAGCGTCGCGCCCCCAATCTGGCCCGAATCCAGCGCCTGCAGAAAATCACGATCGACCAGATGGGCGCCGCGGCCAGCATTGATTATGCGGGCACCTTTCGGAAGCTGTGCGAAAAGTCTTGCGTTGAGAATGTCCTGAGTCTCAGGCGTCAGTGGCAGGAGGCAAATCAGAATCTCGGTTCGGGCCAGGAATATTGCCAGACCCTCGGCCCCGGCGAACGCAGTCACACCTTCCACCGATCTGCCTGTCCGGGACCATCCGGCAGTGTCGAATCCGAGTTCCGCGAGGGTCCGGGCGCAGGCTCGGGCAATGTTGCCCATCCCCATGATACCCACCCGACGACCGCCCGCGACAGGCGTCACGATCTGTCTCCACACTGTGTGCGACTGATTGGCGTCAGTCACGGACAGTTCGCGGTGATGGCTCAGCACATGCAGAGCTACGTATTCACGCAGGCGTTGCACCATGTCCGGCCCTGTGGTGCGCAATATTGGTAGATTCCTGGGCAGTTCAGGGTCGCGCAGAACATGGTCAACGCCCGCGCCGATTGAGACAACGGCCTTGAGGTTGGGGAATCGCGCGATTCCACCTCTGGGCGGCGCCCATACCACGGCATACTCCACTTGCCCCACCTCGCCCGGATCGTCGAAATCTCGGATTTCGAATTCGGGCATCAGCTCGGCGAGAAGGCCAATCCATTCTTGGGTTTCCTCGGCTTCGCCGATATAAACGACAATCGACATGTTCCCTCTCAGGCTTTCAGCCCAGCTTCGATGCCCGTCCAGAGCGCACCATATTCATCTACAGTTACCTGCCATGCTGCCCCCAGCTCGCGCGCAAGCGCGCGCTCCACCGGTGCCCAGGCAGGCATGATCCAAGGCTTGTTCGCGGCCTTCGCAGCAACGGCGATCCTTCGCAGATCGTCGAAATCGGCATCGGTCTTAGCATAGGCGCCGCGGCCCCGGCTCAGCGACAGATCGGAAGGGCCAACGAAAACGCCGTCTACTGTTGGGAGCGCCAGAATTGCTTCAATCTCCGCCAGCGCCTCTGCGCTTTCCACCATCGGAAGGCACTCTGTTCCTGCGTCTTCCCGAGTGTAATAATCCTGCGTCACCGCATCGTATCGCGCGGGCCGCGTACCGGAGAAGCTGCGCCGCCCATTTGGCGGATACTTTGCCGCCGCAGTGACCGCGCGGGCATGATCGGCGCTGCCGATGTGGGGAATGATTACCCCGTGGCAGCCCATATCGAGCGCCTGCTGGATCGCAATCGTCTCGGGGCCGAGGACCTTGGCATAGACCCTCGCCCCGAACGCTCGGATCAGCGCGATCACCTTGTCGGTTGCGTCCAATTCGAAATAGCCATGTTCGATGTCGAGTACGAAACGGCGGCAGCCAAGGCCGAACGCGATTTCGACCAACTGATGGTGCGGTGTAGACAACCAAACCGCATGCGGCGATACCTCGGAAACATTTTCAGACACCAGACCCCTCCATTCCATTCTTTTCCAGCATTTCGCGGATGTCGATCAAGTCCTGCAACATCTCGCCGTTTTCCAGACGCTCAATCCAGTCGCCTTCTTCGGCCTGTTCGGCCAAGGCTCTCTCGGTCAGCACATCGAGCCTCGCAGTCGGCACCGCGACGACTCCGCATTCATCTGCCAGCACTGCATCACCAGGATTGATGGCAACTCCCCCTATTGAAACGGGAACGTTGAAACCGCCACCGAGGTTGAGAAGCTTCGTCGTAATGGCTGATGTATCCCGTGCCCAGGTTGGCACGCCCGCCGCGATGATAGCTGCGGGGTCTGTCACGGCACCGTCGATCACCACCCCGGCAAGGCCGCGGATGCGGGCAACGGCCGCCATGAACCCGCCCCAGCAGGCTTGTTTGTTGTCGCCCACCCGGTCGATCACCAAAAGGTCGTGCGGCCTCACCCGATCCATCGCGTAATATAGAAGCGTCGAATCCGGGCCCGCGATCTGTACCGTGACCGCCGCGCCCGCAACACGTGGGCCGACGATCAGCGGACGGATGCCATTATCGACGAAACCGGCGTGAAGAAAATGGCCAATCGTTGCGGACTCGACCTCGGCCAACCGTGTGGCCCTGCCGGGATCAAGCTGCGATGGCATCGTCTCGATGCGATATATGTCGCTCATGGCTTGGCTATCCTTGAAAGAGTTCAGTCGCAGAAATGTCGAAGGTCACCTGCGCCGAAGCCGAGCGTAGCGGTGTGACCGATCTGTGGGGGCGGGTCGCCGGCATTCTGCCGCCGCATCGTCACGCGGGTGCCGTCGGTCATCTCGTAGACCAGCCGAAGGTCAGTGCCGATGAAATCAAAGTCGATCAATCGTCCCCGGGCGCTGTTCGGAGCATCCCCGGGCGCAGCGGTCACCCGCTCCGGCCGAATCGTGAGCGTGATAGCCGTGCCGGGGGGCAGGACTTTGTGGGCAGCGATATTTAAGTGCGTTCCCAAAGCTTCGACCGCGGCAAGTCCGGGCGTGACTTTGAGGACCCGGCCTGGGATCATGTTCGTCTCCCCGATGAATTCGGCCGCGTATAGTGATGCGGGCAAGTCATAGAGTCCGGTCGGCGTATCGAGTTGCACGATTTCGCCTTCCTGCATCAGGGCGACGCGGTCCGACATAGTGAGTGCCTCTTCCTGATCATGGGTCACAAACACGAAGGTGATCCCGAGCCTTCGCTGCATTTGCTTCAATTCATGCTGCATCTCCTTGCGGAGTTTAAGATCAAGCGCCCCAAGGGGCTCATCGAGCAAAAGCACCTTTGGTTCGTTGACCAGCGCACGGGCCAGCGCCAACCGCTGTTGCTGGCCGCCCGAAAGCTGGGAAGGTTTGCGCTCTGCAAAGGCGCCCATCTGCACGAGATCCAGGGCCGCCCGCGCCCGTTCCAGCCGCTCGCGTTTGCGAATTCGCCGCACTGTGAGTGGAAATCCGACGTTGTCGAGAATGCTCAAATGCGGAAAAAGCGCGTAGCTTTGGAATACTGTATGGACGGGCCGCCGGTGCGCGGGCACGTCGGAGACGTCCTGCCCGTCGATCAGAACCTTACCCTCGGTCGGTAGCTCGAACCCGGCGATCAGCCGCAACGTGGTCGTCTTTCCGCAGCCTGAGGCGCCTAACAACGTGAAGAATTCGCCCTGGCGAATTGTCAGGTCCATTTTTCTCAATGCGGTAAAATTGTTAAAACGCTTGACGATGCCGCGCAGTTCGACGGCGCCTCGCGTGGGTGTGTCGGACATGAAAGGATCGCCTTGATTGCCTAGCCACGCGCGCGAGGGAACCCCCCGCGCGCCTGAAGTCGGGTCGGAGTTACCGGGCAGCTTTCACCTTGGTCCAGCCGTCCTGATAGAACTTCATCGCGTCGCCGAGGTCGAGTATGAAGTCAGCGTTGGCGATAGTCGCCTCATCGGGGAAGACAGCCGGGTTATTGGCCAAGTCCTCGGGCAGCAGTCCCTTCGATTCTGGCACAACGGTTGCGGTCTGGGTCAACTCCGTGGTCTTGGCGGCCACTTCGGGCCGAAGTATGTAGGACAGGAACTTGTAGGCCGCATCCGGGTTTGGCGCGTCTGCAAGAATCGAATAGCCATCGATCCACATTGTCCCGCCTTCTTCCGGCAGCACATAGACCACGTCGGGATTGTCCTTGATCGCCTGGAGAACGGAGGAGGACCAGCTCTCGACGATGCATGCCTCGCCCGAAGACACCAGATCGGCGAAGTTTGTGCTGTTGTAGCCGGCGAGTAGCGGCTTCTGAGCAATGAGCGTCTCGGTCGCCTTTTCCACTTCGGCTGGATCGGAAGTGTTCGCGCTGAACCCATTTACCTGGAGTCCCGCGATATACGCCGCGAGCATGTTGTCCAGCATGTAGATGCGGCCCTTGTACTTTTCGTCGAAGAGCGCCTTCCAGCTGGTGATCGGCTCATCCACGCAGGACTTGTTGTATGCCAATCCTGTCGTGCCCCAGACATATGGTATCGAATACTTGTTGCCAGGGTCGTAGGAGACGTCGCGGAACGAGGCGCCAATCTTGTCATAGGTGTCGATCTTTGAATGATCGAGTTCGGCGATCTTTCCACGGCTGATGAGGATCTGCACAGCGTATTGCGATGGGTTGACGAGATCATAGCCCGTGGCGCCCGCATCAAGCTTGGCAATCATCGACTCGTTGCTATCAAAAGTGTCAAAAGTGACGGTGATGCCGGTCTCGCCCTCGAAATCGGCCAGGACTTCGTCGGGCATTTCATTCGCCCAGCCGAAGATTCGAAGATCTTCGGTGAGGGCAGGACTCGCGGCCAGCAGCACAACGGCGGAAGCGGCGAGAAACACGTTCGGTTTTTTCATTTCAGTCTCCATGTCGGTTGTGGTGAGTAGACCCGGCTGTTCATCTCCGGTTGGCTTTCAGCATCAGGGGCAGGTAACGGCCCATGACCAGAAACATGATTGCGACATTGGCGACGACGAGGAGCGCCCCAAGCGCGTTGATTTCAGGAGTGATGCCCAGCTTCAGCATCGAGTAAATGCGAAGTGGCAGGGTTGTCGTGCCCACACCTGAGGTAAAGGTAGACATGACGAGATTATCGAACGACAGCGTCGCCGACAGGGTGAAGGCCGTGAAGATCGCCGGTATCAGCTGTGGCAGCGTGACCAAGCGGAACGTCTGCCATTCATTGGCACCCAGATCAGCTGCAGCATTTTCCAATCCGGGATCGAGCGACGAGGCCGCGGCGCGCACGATCAGCGTTGCGAAGGGCATGGAAATCAGAACGTGCCCAATGATCATCGTGCCGTAGCCGAGCCTGACGCCGATAGAGGACATGAAAACCAGCAATGCGACACTTAGTACAATCTCCGGCAAGACCAACGGCGCTGCCAATGCGGCGCCAAGCGCATCGCGGCCGGGGAAGCTTCGTCTTGTTATTGCCACCGCCGCCAGAGTCCCGACTGCGGTCGAGATTGCCGCGCTCGCTATTGCAACGATCAGACTCACGTTCAACGCACGAGCGATGTGGCGATTGTTCCAGACTTTCCCGAACCATTCTAAGGAGAAACCGGTCCAGACGACGGTCGAATGCCCTGAGTTGAAGGCGAATACGACCAATACGACGATTGGTGCCAGCATGAAGATGTAGGTCAGAACCGTAATCCAGCCGGAAACCCCGTAAACGAATGTATGCGTTATCCAGCCCGTGCCGCCTCTCCGAGCATGGGGCGCACTCATTTCATGGCCTCCACCCGTCGCAGGACGCGCATGTAAAGCAGGATTCCGAACCCAGAAAGCGCAAGCAGCAGGACTGAAACGGCGGAGCCGAGCGGAATATTGCGGAATTCGAGAAAAAGCTGGACGATCAGGTTGCCAAGAATGATCTCCTTCCCACCACCCAGCAGTACCGGGATCGCAAATACCCCCATAGACGGCACGAAAACGAAGAGCGCGGCGGCCAGAACGCCTGGCAGCGAGAGCGGCAACGTCACGCGAAAAAAGGTTTCGGCCGGGCCCGCTCCGAGATCCGCGCCCGCCTCAATGAGGTGCCGATCAATCGGTGTCAGCGCGGCATAGATCGGAAAGACAGTCAGCGGTAGAAACGCGTATACCATCCCGACCAGCGTCGCCCCATAGGTGCCGAGCATGCCGACAGGACCATCCAACAGGCCCATCGTCATCGCCCCCTGATTGATAAGTCCGCCGCGGCCGAGCAGAACGACCCAGGCGGAGATCCGGATCAGGAAATTGATCCAGAACGGAATAAGCAGAAGCAAAAGCAGCAAGGGCGCTGCACGCCCCGCTTTGAAGGCAATGAAATAGGCCACCGGATAGCCAACCAACAGGCAGATCAAAGTCGTGGAAGCCGCGAGCTTCAACGAGTTAATGAAGACCTGAAGATAGGCGCTCTGGAACAAGTCACGGTAATTGTTCAATGTGAAGCCCGGCAGAACTGCGCCGTAGGGGTCGCGCAGCGCGAAGCTATAGGCAGCTACAACGCAGAGCGGGACGAGTACAAAAAGTGTGAGCAGGATCAGGGAGGGCGCGAGCATCGCCCCGGCTTCGATCCGCTCCCGCTGCGCACGCCGCATCAGATCGCTTTCTTCTGCTTGGCAAACGCCGCGGATTGCAGCGTTACGGGTCCGACCGTGAGGTGCTGCGCCATCGCCGCCCGCGCCGCTGCGGCGTCCCGCATCCGGATCGCGTTCAACACCGTACGGTAGGTGTCGATTTCGTCCCTGACGAGCGTGATCGGTACTTGTGAGACATAGAGACTGCGCACGGAAAGCCCGTACAGGGAGGCTAGGATCCTTTGCGCAAAGCGGTTGTCTGACGCCTGGGCGATGATGCTGTGGAATTCCTCGTCCGCCGCCAGATGCCAGGTCACATTCTGATCCTGTGCGTCGATCTCCGCCTCGATCCGGGCGAGGAATGCATCGAACCGGTCAAGGTCTTCTGCCGCGCGCCGCTCGGCCGCGAGCCCCGCCGTGAAGCATTCGAGTTCCCGGCGGAGCTCATAGCCGCGCATCAGATCAGCAGGGGTAGCGCCTGCCACGACATAGCCGCGCCGACCCATCGAAACGACAAGTCCTTCCTGTTCCAATCGCAACACTGCCTCTCGCAGGGGAGTGCGCCCGACGCCAAGATCTTCGACCAGCGACCTTTCATCGATCAGACTGTTCGGCGGCAGTTCCGCCACCATGATCCGTCGGCGCAGCTCCGCGTAGGCTTCATCACTCTTGCGCTTGCTCATCGAATGACGCCTGCTTGATATACCAAGAAATATATTGAATCTTAGACCGTGCGGGAAGAACCGCGCAAGGATTCGTTGGCGAAGGATGAAACGATGGCGACCGCGGCCGATCAGTGGATCACCCGAAAACTGTTGGTTAAGGATGAAGGGGGCATGGTGGCGGCCCAGCATATCGAAGCGGCGCGCGCCGGCGCCGCCCTTCTGGCCGAAGGCGGGAACGCGATTGACGCCGCGGTGGCCGCCGCCTTTGCGCTCGGAGCGGTGGAGCCTTGGATGTGCGGCCTCGGCGGCAGCGGCTTCATGGTGATCTGGCTGGCAAAGGAGAAGCGTGCGATTGCACTGGATTTTCAGGGCGTGCTGCCGATGGCGTTGAGCGCCGGGGATTACCCGATTGACAGCAGCCTTCCCGTCACGTCGATGGGGTTTCCAGCCGTCAAGGACTTCGCCAATACCCAGGGCGCCCGCGCGGTCACAGTGCCGGGCGCGGTCGCAGGGTTGGACCATGCCCTCCGCAACTTCGGTCGGTCGTCGCTTGCAAGAGCGATAGCGCCGGCGATCCGGCTGGCAGAGACGGGAATCGCGGCCAGCTGGTTCTGCACGCTGATGCTCGCGTCCGAAATGACGATTCTCGCAAAGGATCCGGTCGCGGCCTCCATCTACCTGCCTGGCGGCGCACCGCTTCAGCCCGGCGAAACACTGAAGATCCCTGGTCTGGCGCGGACACTCAAGCATTTGGCCGAGACCGGGGCGCAGGGGTTCTACGAAGGCGATCTGGGCCGCGATTTGGTGCGGGACCTGCAAGCCCAGGGAAGCCGCATGACGATGGACGATCTCGCGGCTTATAAAGTTTTGGAATACGCACCGATGGAAGCGCGACACCGGGGTGCGACGCTCTTCACGCCCGGCGATCAGAGCGGCGGCCTGCGGCAACGGGATTTCCTTGCCCATATCGCGGCGGAATTGCCCGAACCGCCTTTGGCCCCAGATCCTAAGACATGGAATATATATGCCGATGCGCTGGAGAATGCATGGCAGGCGCATCGTGCTCGGAACGGAACCTTGTCGGAGGTGGGAAGCTCTACATCTTCTCTCTCGGCAGCTGACTCCGAAGGCAACATGGTTGCCCTGACCTACACGCTGCTTGATCATTTCGGCGCCGGAATCACTCTGCCGGAAACAGGCCTCGCAGTGAACAACGGTGTTAGCTACTTCGACCCACGGCCGGGACTGCGGACGTCCATGGAAGGTGGTAAGAGGATCAACTCTTCGAACATGGTGCCGACGGTGGCAGTGCGGGAGAATGAGGCGATCTTCGCGATCGGCGCTTCGGGGGGTGATCTGATCATGCCGTGTGTCTCTCAGATCGCGGCGCTGATGCTGGATTTTGGCATGACGCTGGAAGAGGCGTTCCATTCGCCACGGATTGACTCGTCGCATCGCGGCAGCGTGCGCGCTGACCCCCGCCTGGGCAAGGCAGTGCTCAGGGAGTTAGCCCGGAACTACAAGCTCGAAATCTCTGGCAATATCGTGATGCCCAAACACTATGCTTGCCCGTCGGGCGTTGCCAAAGTTGCAGAAGGTTTGGTTGGGATCAACGACCCAGCTCTGCCGGATGGAGGATCTGCCGGACCGTCTATGAAACAGAGTTGCTTCTAGGCAAGAACAGTTCGGATCGCGACGTCTGTCAGTAGACTATCGCCTCAGCCCAGTCTTGATCCAGGTGTGGATTTTATAGATCATAAGAATATCTTTAGGATGCAATGGCAGATCACCCACCCCTGAACGCATTGCGCGCCTTTGAGGTTGCCGCTCGAACCGGCAGCTTTGTTGCCGCGGGGGAAGAACTGGGCGTCAGTTCCGCCGCCGTCAGCCAGCAGGTGAAATCGCTGGAAACCACCCTGAACCGCTTGCTTTTTCTAAGCAGGGAAACCGGATCACGCTGACCGACGCCGGGCGGGCGCTCTATCCGCGTCTTGAAGCCGTCTTCTCAGACCTCGTCGCCGTGACCCGTGAATTGCGCGACGGAGCCGCAGCCCAGCCGCTTGACAGTCTCGGCCTTGAGGCCCCGCGTAAAGCGCATTTGCCACCGTTTCGGTCATACCATAGGCATTCCAGATTGTTGTCTGGAACCGGGTCTGCAGCCGATGCCAAAGATCAGGGTTGAGAACGGCGGCTGA
>JBBKVT010000483.1:0-4157 GCA_037968535.1 Paracoccaceae bacterium | reverse complement strand
CAGCAAGTGAAAGCCGCATCTTGAAAATGTTCTGCTTTTGTTCTACATTACCTACAAGCCGGAAAGGAACACAACATGCCGCAGATCGAGACAAGCCATGCCCGTTCGGCCAGTTACGGTTGCCAGACCTCGCGGGTCCGTCCGATCAGTGCGTCACTGTGATTGTCGTTTGCTGCTTTCACCGAAGATCTCACGGTCAGCCTCTCGCTGTTCCGTGCCCCTGATCTCCGGCTTCGGACTCGCACCGATAACGCTGGATCGTATTGTCATTTGCATGTTCGGCGTCCCAATCGCAGGGATCGCCCGTTTGCGCGCCGTGTCAGCGCGGCAGTTCTTCCTCGGGGATCGTGAACTTGTGGGACTTGCCCGCCTCGATCACCAGATCGCGGCGATTGCCCTTGCCGATCCCGCTGGAAATGGCGCAGCGGAAGTGGCCGTGGCGCAGACCATCGAGAACGATCTGGCCGATCCGGTCGAGCGCCTCGCGCAGTTGAGGACCACTAGTGATGTCGGTATCGGGATGGAGAGTTTCTTTACGCATTGTGCAGCAGCGCCTTCATGTCCTTGATGGTGGTTGAGAACGCAAGGGGCGGGATCATTGCCCCGTCGCCGTAGAATGACAGCACGTCATCGCGCCGGGACGGCCGGTCGCGGAAGACGAAGACCTTGCGCCGCCCTCGGCGCGCAGGTCAAGCAGTTCGTAACCGGTGCAGCGCAGGAAGCAGGCGAGATAGAAGTCGCGAGTCTCGAACCCGTCCTCCCGCGCCGCTGCGCCGTACTTTACCTGTCCACTTGACACTTTACATTCTCCTCAAAAAAGGGGTCAACTGCCTGCGAGAAGTCTCTGGAGCGGAACGGATCGGTGTAACAGCCCAAGCTTCTCCAACCGTATGCGCATGGCGATGGGGGAGACCAGAAACCGTTCGGCGAGCGGACGACAAAACCGTTCCAGAATCTGGCCCTCGGTCTCAAAAATGTCGATCGCGCCAACCGAGGGATCAACCCGCGAGATTTCAACAAAGGGGTGTTCAATGGGTGATTTCGGCTGAAGCACGCGCGGTTTGCGATCAGGATAGAACACATCCCAAGCGGCGAATATCATGTTGCGCGGCATCAACAGGCAGGCGGCATAGGAGTCGGCCTGCCATTCCACCCGCTCCTTTGCCTGGCTCGACCGGCAGATGAATCTAGGCGCGTCTGGCGCATCAAAGAAGGACGCCTGCGTCGTATCAAGTAGGATCAAATCCTGATGAAGCCGCCAGTGCCCGCCACCTTCATGAGCCAGAGTGAAGCGAAAACGGCCTTCCCTGGACGGGTACTCCTCGGGATCGAGGCTTTCGTCGATGAAAATGCTGCCATCGCCGTAGATCGCGCCGAGGATGTCTGTCTCGCCGGTTGCCGGGCGCGGCACATTGCATCGAGCGTGCATGTCGTCGAAATCAATTCGCAACTTGAGGTGCTTCTCGATGATGTCCTCGACGGGGATCGGCAGTTCGAGCGTGACGCCCCGCGCGTGCTCATATTCACCAAGCAGCGCCGCCGCATCGCGCTCGATAACCTCCTCGGCAAGATAGGGAACAAATCGGCTCATCAGTTATCCTTCATCTGCATCAGTGGGACGGCGTCCCGGTTGTTCACTTGCTTTTTGCCTTCTCGGCATTCCGCGCTAGCCGGGCAAGGTCCTCGGCGCTCAGGCCATTGGCGGTTCGAAGCAGCGCCGACATTTCGACCGGATTCCGCTTAATAATGTCGGCGAGATCAGCCGGCACGCGTCCTGCCATCCCCAGCAACTCGTCGGCGTCGCACTCGATGATCTGCGCAATCGCTCGAACCTTGTCCTCAGTCGGCGGCGAGAACTCGTCCCGCTCGACCTTCGAGAGGTAGGTCGGGCTCACACCGATCATCTTCGCCATCTCCCGCAATCCGATCTCCTTTGCTTCACGTTCGCGGCGGACGAATGCGCCGAATTTCAGACCATCGTCGGTCATTACCATCGCTCCCCTGTTTAGTTTATAGGTAACACTTGATTCGCCACGCGTCAAGATGCTGCGCCGCTCTGCGCGTGGACGACTACATCTAGCGGGAAAACGTGATGGCGCTCAGCGATGCGCAATCTTGCGATCCGTCCACCATTGCATTGCCAGCCTTCACACCGCGCGGCTGGGCCGCGGCAAACCGGCCGTTCGCTGCAAGCAGAATCGATGTCTCAGATGCGGACGGAGCGGACTTATGCGATCGCGGCGAATGCACGTGCAGAAAGCCGGAAGTGACGCTCGCGTACGCAGAAACGAAAATTCGGCGATGCAGCGAATTTCCCCGTTCCGGTCATTCAACCACGTCGATCCTAGCAGATTTCAAACCGCCCATTCGCTGCGGTCAGTTTCAATAATCGAGACGCGGGAAAAACCCGCAGGAAATGGGCCATCCTTACATCTGCGTCGCGCCGTCCAAGCCCGACCAGATGCTCGACCAACATTGCCTCGTCGCGGGACGCCGCCCAAAGGATGGCCGTCGCCAGCCGCGGGGTCTGCTCGAAGGCGTCAAGAAGGTCGGCGGTCAAAACCTCGGCGGCCTGAATATCCACGATAGGTTCGAAACTATGGTCCGAGGTGCGCAACAGGACGCTGCGCAGACCCAGAAAATCCCCCGGTATCTGGAAATCGACGATCTGGCGCGTTCCGTCGGGCTGGAGCTTGTAGGAGCAGACCCAACCGGCCGCCAGAACGTAGGCTGCCTGATCCGATTGCCCCTGATGCACGAGATCACGCCCTGCCACGAAAGATCTGCGGCGCTGGTGCAGACGCTCCAATACCGATAGCTCCTTTTCGGACAAGGCGACGAAAGCCGAGAGCTTACGGGTCAGCGGACTTTCTTTTATGGCGTTCAATGGCCTCACCAGAATTTTCGCCAAATTACTGAAAGGGTTGGACCGGGCACTGCTTTCGATCAGTTCAGAATACTGCATTTTCTGTGAGAGTGCTGAAAATAATCAGGCGCGCGCTCGGTCCTGAATAATTTTCCCCAGAAAGGAACCACCGACGATGTCCGACACGTCAAACAGTATTGACTATACAGGAATGGCCGCCCTCTCAATCTGCGAGGCGCTTCTTCTTGCCATGAACGATCACAAGCTTCTTCCCGAACACGAGATCCTGGGGGTTCTCCGCGACGCCGCGGCGAGCCACGAAAACGGAGTCGGTTCCGAACATGAAATGGAAGCGCACCAGGCTGTCGCCAGCCTGATCAATCGCATAATCGCCGGCAACAATTCGGTGCGTCGGCCATGACAAGGGGCCGGTGTTCCAGTCGGACCTTCGCGAAATTGGGTAGCGCGCCTGGCAAATTTTGACGCGAATCGACTGAACCGAACAGCTCGACACCCGGAGTAATTTCCTGAATGTCCGCACAGGGTAGTTTCGACAAATGGAATTCCGCACATGCTCGGCATTTCGCGCGTGGTCCAGACGCTTCGGCAACTGGACCTGCGGCACCAACAGGAAGATCGGCGCCGTGACCTTTCCGCTCCTGGTATTCGAGCGTGGCACCACGTCGGGAAGAAACCTCTCGGGTGATACTACCCTGCCTCTACCAGAATCGACTCCCACAACAAGGAACCGGGCGACGCCAACCGCGCGCTTCGCGCTTGCGGTACACGGCGGACGTCGGCTTTCCCGCCTACAGGCAGAATTATTTGCACATGCCGATTATCGCGGCAATCCATCCGACGCCGCCTACGATGAAGAAGTGACAACTTCGTGAGCCAACCGAACCGGTCTATGATCTATGACAATGATGCATGAGTGTGAGCGAGGACCGATGACCAAGGCAACTGACCTGTTTGTACAATGCCTGGAAAACGAAGGCATAAAACGTATCTTCGGTGTACCGGGCGAAGAGAACGCCGATATGATGCTTTCCTTGCAGCGATCGTCAATCGAGTTTGTTCTGACCCGCCACGAGCAGGGCGCCGCCTTCATGGCAGCCGTGCATGGGCGCCTGACGGGCACAGTCGGGGTCTGCCTAGGCACACTTGGTCCTGGGGCAACCAACTTGATGACGGGTGTGGCCGACGGAAACATGGACCGTGCCCCATTGCTGGTCATCACCGGGCAAGGGGCTACGACACGGCAGCATAAAGAGAGCCATCAGATGATGGA
>JBBKVT010000482.1:0-4374 GCA_037968535.1 Paracoccaceae bacterium | reverse complement strand
TGAGATACCAATAATAGTACCATCAATACTGTTCACTGGACCGCCCAAAGAAAGTTCGATGCCGAACTAGTCTATAAGCGACCATCGCACTGACCCCAACATGCAAGGATGGCAAGCTCAACCGCTACTATGTCAGCCAGACCGTACTGAAGCATGGGGCTGGATCGTGCCCGGTCGGACGCGTGCCGGCGGGCGAGATCGAGGCGGCCGTCATCGACCAACTCCGTGCGGTGTTCCGCCAGCCCGAAATCATGGCTGGCACATGGAAAGCCGCGCGAGCGCAGAACGGCGAGATCACCGAGGCCGACGCCCGCGATGCACTGACCCTCCTAGACCCGCTTTGGGACGAACTTTTCCCTGCCGAGTAGGCCCGCATTGCGGCACTCTTGGTCGAGCGGATCGACATCGGCACCGATGGCTTGAATATCCGCCTCCGGATGGACGGTCTGACCGGGCTGGCACGTGAAATGATGACTGATCTCGGGGCGGCGGCATGACCCGCGCGAAGCCAGTGCCTGAAACAGTGACCGTGCACATCCCGTTTCGCCTCGTGAAGCGCGGCGGCCGAAAGGTGATGGTGATGCCGGATGGGGCATCTGGGCACAGCAAGATGGATAACACGTTGGTCAAGGCGCTGGCCCGCGCGTTCCGTTGGAAGCGTATGCTCGACAGCGGTCAATACGCCACCACAGCCGAGCTCGCCGAGCATGAAGGGATCGCGGTGACATACATGACCCGAGTGATGCGCCTCAGCCTGTTAGCCCCCAGCATCGTCGAGGCAATCGTCGAAGGACGGCAGCCGCCAGACACAAAGCTGGCAGAAATTCTGGAGCCGTTTCCAGCGGAATGGGCGGCGCAGCGGTGGCATCTTGCCGATGTCAGGTGACCTTCAGGTTATGTGCCCCATCTCCCGGGAGCGCGCTTGTCCTTTTATTTCAGCAGGTTACACGATAACCTCTTGAACTGGCGCCGAATTCCAACCGCAATTTACCGCAGTCGACCGCAGTGGACGGGTCCAAACGGGGAACAACGTAGTTAGAGCGTGTTGCAGTTAATCGGTCTCGTATCCGGCAGCTTTGAAGTAGTTGTAGCATTCCTCGTCGGAGAAGAGGTCGCAGACATGTCCCACCGCCGCCCAAAGTTGGTCGTAGGTCCGCGCCGCCGCCTTTCTGATGAGAGCCTTCAGCTTGGAAAAGGCCATCTCGATCGGATTTAAGTCTGGGCTGTATGGCGGCAGGAACAGGAACCACGCGCCGATCTCGCGCAGGGCCTGCGCGGCCTTTGGGCTTTTATGGCTGGAGAGGTTGTCGAGAATGACGACGTCTCCTTGGCGGAGCGTCGGGGCCAGTTGGGTTTTGACGTAGAGGTCGAATATCTCGCCGTTCATGGCCCCGTGGATCACCCATGGGGCATCCAGCCGGTCATGACGCAGGGCAGCGACGAATGTCTGCGTGCGCCAGTGTCCGAACGGCGCGTGATCGACCAGCCTGAACCCGCGCGGCGCCCATCCGGTTGTCTTGACCATGTTGGTCTTCACGGAGGTTTCGTCCACGAAAGCCAGCCGTTCCAGATGGTTGGCCATGAAGGGTTGTCGTTTCGCGATCCAGACACAGCGCAGTCCGGCCACGTCCTTGCGCTTCTGCTCAAGCGCTTGAAGGTCTTTTTTTAGGCGTCAGTCCGAGGCCTCGCAGCAGGCGCCACACGGTGACACGATGGACGCCAATTCCATGCGCCTCAGCCAGTTCAGTCACCAATTCGTCGAGCGTGATTTCGCCCTTGGCAGTGACGCGGGTCTCAATCCAGCCAGTCAAGCGCGCCAGTTTGCCGTGACCCCCGCCATTGCCCTGGCAGCGCGGTGCCAGCGAGCCGGTCTCGCGCCGCAGTTTGACGAGTTCGTTGACGAATTTCGGCGACACTCGAAAGTGCCGCGCCGCCTCCCGGTGTCCGTGACCGTCGTCGACGTAATCAAGCACGCGTTTCCGTAGCTCTATAGGATGCGGTTTGCCCATCCTCGACCCCCATATCTGCCTCAGCAGCAGGGAATCACATCAAGCGAGTTGTGGGAATCCTGAATCCAAACAACCGCAACATGCTCTAGAGCGTGTCATTACCAATCGGGTTCATACCCTGCTGCGATGAAGTAGTTGAGGCATTCGTCTTTGCTGAAGAGGTCGCAGACGGTTCCGACGGCTTTCCAGAGGTCGTCGTAGGTGCGTGCGGCGGCCTTTCGCAGGAGGGCCTTCAGCTTTGCGAAGGCCATCTCGATCGGGTTGAGGTCGGGGGAGTAGGGCGGCAGGGGCAGGAACCAGCAGCCGATGTCGCGCAGGGTCTGGGCGGCTTTCGGGCTTTTGTGAACAGACAGGTTGTCCAGGATGATCACGTCGCCCTTCTGCAACGTGGGTGCAAGCTGGGTTTCGACGTAAGTATCGAACAGGTCGCCGTTGATCGGGCCATTGATCACCCAAGGGGCATCCAGCCGGTCGTGGCGCAGTGCTGCGATGAAGGTCTGGGTCTGCCAGGAGCCGAACGGGGCATGGTCGACGAGGCGCTCACCCTTCGGTGCCCAGCCGGTCGTCTTGACCATGTTGGTCTTCAGGCTCGTCTCGTCAATAAATCCGATCCGCGTCAGCAGGTTGGCCATGAAAGGCTGACGTTTGGTGATCCAGATGTGGCGGGCGGCTGCGACCTCGGGGCGCTTCTGCTCGACCGCGCGCAGGTCTTTTTTTGTGCGTCAGCCCGAGGTCGCGCAGGGCCTGCCAGACCGTGCCGCGATGCACCGCGACCCCGTGCGTGGACGCGATCTCGGCGGCCAGCGCGGCGGCGGTCAGGTCCCGCTTCTCACCGATCCGCCGCGCCAACCAGCCCTTCAGCGCAGCCAGCTTGCCATGCCCGCCGCCGTTGCCCTGCGGCTTCGGGACAAGACCCCCGGTCGCGGCCTTCAGCTTGACCATGTCGTTGACAAAGCGGACCGATACCTTGAACCGTGCCGCCGTCGCACGGTGCGTGTTCCCTTCCGCCACATGATCCACCACCCTCTGGCGCAACTCTACAGGATGCGGCTTGCCCATCATTGACCCCCATATCTGCCTCAAAAGTAGGGAATCATGGATCAACGCCGATGGGAATCATGAATCATGATGGCGACGACACGCTCTAGGTTGTGTGGACTCTTGGGATTCCCATTCTGCTTGACGCGTGATTCAAGGTTGCTTTTGGGAGGCAGTCTTGGGCGTCATGGATCGACTTGTGCTGAGCGAGCGCGCGTGGGAGCGGATGGCCCCGTTGATCATCGGGCGTCCGGATCAGAGAGGGTCGACGGGCCGCGACAACCGTTTGTTCGTCGAAGCGGTGCTCTGGATCGTGCGGACCGGTTCGCCTTGGCGCGACCTTCCCGAGGTGTTCGGCGATTGGAACTCTGTGTTCCGCCGCTTCAGCCGATGGAGCGCCAAGGGTGTCTGGTGGCGGATATTCGCGTCCGTTTCGGACGATCCGGACTTTGAATACCTGATCATCGACTCGACGGTCGTGCGCGCCCACCAGCATGCTGCCGGGGCTAAAAAAGGGGGTCTGAAGATCAGGCCATTGGCCGTTCGCGCGGCGGCTTGAGCACCAAGATCCACCTGGCCGTGCGGGGCCTTGGCTGCCCGGTGCGATTCAGTCTGACCGCTGGCCAGAAGGGCGATGCGCCGCAAGCCGCGGCCCTGATCGAAGACCTGCCCGCCGAGGTCGTCATGGCGGATACCGCCTATGACAGCGATGCCCTGCGACAAGCCATTGCCGCCAAGAAAGCAATCGCCGTCATTCCAAACAACCCGTCTCGCGCTGTCAAGCATCCCCTCGACAAGCATCTCTATGCCCAGCGACATCTGGTCGAATGCTGCTTTTCAAAACTCAAGCAATTCCGCCGGGTCGCGACACGCTTCGAAAAGACCGCGCGAAACTACCAAGCAGTCATCACACTCGCAGCGATCGTCCTGTGGCTAAGGTAAGTGTCCACACAACCTAGAGCGTGTTGCGGACAATCGGAATCAGATATTCAGGTGACGGCTCGAGGCAGCGTTTGCTTGCAAATGCGTTCGGGCCATCACCTGAATACTATTGAGCGCAACACGCTCTAACTTTAATTTTGAACCACACATGTGGGGCTGCTCATACTCGTGCATACGATCAGCCAGAAAGTGCTGGGGCGAATTGTGCAACGCTATGCTGCGCATCCATAGGCGAAGCCACATGACTGCAGTCAGAGAGCAACCTGTTTCGCCGCCTCGATTTCGCCTGCGCGGCGTTCGACCTGCTCGACGATGTGTTCGATCATGGCGTCATTGCCCAGCTTGTGACTTTGCTTGCCTGCCAGATAAACCATGCCCGACCCGT
>JBBKVT010000481.1:0-3114 GCA_037968535.1 Paracoccaceae bacterium | reverse complement strand
CTCCACGACGATGTCAAGACGCGGACCGACTTGACCATCTCATCGACTGTAGTTCGCTCGGTATCGGAAACGCCATCCCGCCTTTCCAAATTCATCAAGAGGCGGTTGGTCATGTAGGAGCTATGACTGAAAATGGGTGATGGGGTGTGAGAAGGCGGCGTATCGTGGCGGGTGTCGAAGCCTGCCAGAACCTCCCGAAGGAGCGATGCGCCATGACCGACGATACCACGATCCTCCCCTTTCACCAGCCGGGTTCAATCATCGACCCGTTGACCGAGATCGCCCGAGAGGGGGCTCGGCACATGCTGATGGCGGCGCTGAAAGCCGAGGCCGCGAGCTTCGTGGCGCGGTTCGGCGACGAGTTGTTGCCCGATGGGCGCCAGCGCGTCGTCCGGCACGGCGCCGGGCCGGAACGGACGATCCAGACCGGGATCGGGCCGATCCCGGTGCAGCGGCAAAAGGTGCGCGACCGCGCGGCCGATGTGGCGACCGAAGCGAAGATCCGGTTCAGCTCGACCATCCTACCGAAATGGGCGCGGCGCTCGAAGAGCCTCGATGCCCTGCTGCCGGTGCTTTATCTGCGTGGGGTCTCGACGGGGGATTTCCCGACTGCTCTGGCCGCGCTGCTTGGCGAGGACGCACCGAACCTGTCACCTGGCGTCATCTCCCGCCTCACTGCCGGCTGGCAGGAGGACTACGACCGCTGGCAGCACCGCGATCTCTCGGCGCGGCGCTACGTCTACGTATGGGCTGACGGCGTCTACCTGCAGGCGCGGATGGAACCGCAGGCCGAGTGCATCCTGGTGATCATCGGGGCAACGCCGGAGGGGAAGAAGGAACTGCTCGGCTTCCATGTCGGGGTCCGCGAGAGCGCGCAGAGTTGGCGCGAGCTGCTGATCGACCTCAAGGCGCGCGGCCTGGCCGTGCCGCCGGAACTGGCTGTCGGCGATGGGGCCCTGGGGTTCTGGAAGGCGCTCGACGAGGTCTTCCCCGGCACCCGCCACCAGCGCTGCTGGTTCCACAAGATCGCGAACGTGATCAACCACTTCCCAAAATCCATGCAGCCAGCCGTGAACTCCGACCTGCGCGACATCCATCACGCCGAAACCCGGGCCGCAGCGCTCGCCGCCATCGAGACCTTCAAGGAGAAATACGGCGTCAAATACACCCGCGCCGTGACCTGCCTGACCAAGGACACCGAGGCCATGCTCGCCTTCTACGACTTCCCGGCCGAGCACTGGCAACACCTGAGGACAACCAACCCGATCGAGTCCACCTTTGCCACGATCAAACTCAGAACGGCCAAAACCAGGGGGGGCTGAGCCGAGACACCGCACTGATGATGGCATTCCGACTTTCACAGGAAGCAGAGAAGAAATGGCGCAGACTAAACGGCAGTCATCACCTGGCCAGAATCGTGGCTGGAATCACCTACATTGACGGAATCGAAACCGACAGAATCGCCGCCTGACTCATGTCGTTGTACACAACATCCGGTGATATCTCCTGAGTACGAGGAATTTGCCACACGCGATCTGTCCGAACTCGATATCGTCTACCTGTTTGTGGACGGGGTATACGAAGCTGTGAGGCGGTATACGCGCGGTCAGGCCATCCTGTGTGCCTGGGCGATTCTATCAGACGGGACGAAGACGATCGTACATCTGGAAGCGGCAGCGAGCGAATCGGAAGCTTCATGGGAAGCTTTCTTTGAAAACCTCCTTGGCCGCGGGATGGCACATCCACTTCTGGTGATAAGTGATGGAGGGCCGGCAGTGATAGCGGCGATTTTGAAGTGTCTGCCTCAGAGCAAGCGGCAGCGCTGTATTGCGCACAAGCTCAGGAATCTTTCTTCAAAGATGCCCCTGGAGGCAAGAGAGCAGCTACTCGCTGAGATCAAGAGCATCTACTATGCCTCGGACAAAGAGGCCGCAGAACTGCTGGCCACTCGGTTTGTCGATACCCACGCCCAGAAGTATCCCTCTGTGGTCAAATGCCTGAACGACGACCTGGATGCTTGTCTGCAGCAACTGAGCTTTCCGCTCGCTCATCGCAAGTTTATCCGCACGACCAACCTGCTCGAGCGTGCATTTGTCGAAGAGAAACGACGAACGAAGATCATCCCGGCTCATGTAAACGAGCGGGGCGCGATCAAGCTCGTCTTCGGCTCACTGATCCGGGCATCTGCCAGCTGGCGACGTGTGGCGATGACACAGCTCGAACTTGCCCAACTCAGAACCCTGCGCATGACAATGTGCCCCAACGAAAAAGAATCCGAAACAATCTCCCAATCTCCTTCCGACTGGCGGCATGACCCTCTACCTATTTACACCAACTTTGGGACTCGACCTTATCCTGCTTATACTTTGTAGTACAAGTTAGGCTTTGTGTGGTTGTTGGTCGATTTACCCCAGACCATTTTTTGATGGTTATCCGCCAACCCGCCATTCAGGTTATCCTATTCGGCAAGAACATCAAAAGGAGTAATCTCATGCTTTGGACTATCATCGTAATTCTCATCATCCTGTGGCTGGTCGGTTTTTTTGGTGGAAGAATCAGCTCAAGCTTTCCCAAAACAGGCAATTGGATCCATGTTTTGATCGTTATCGCCGTCATCCTCATCATTTTGCAACTATTGGGGATCGTCTCGCTCTAGATTTCCGTTTTGCAACTGTACGAGTAGAGGCAGTCAGACAGGCTTCATGTGCAGCAACATTACGTGCCGCTGACCGGTGAACAGGAACACTCCGCCGTGGGGACCATTGGCGGCATGCTGGCGGCGCGGGGCCAGATCAGCCTGGTGGCGATTCCGTTTTTGATTTGGAGCTCGCTGCAATTCCTTAGCGTGCTGATTCGGACCACAAATCGCCTCTGGCATTCGCCGACTTACAATTGGTGGAAGTTGCCGTTGAAAAGCCTTGCCCTGCTCGGCATCACGGTGAGCGCCGTGTTGATCGGCATTTTGCTGCCCGGGATGGCGCGGATGTTCCGGGAATGGCTCGCGACCCAGCTCGGATTTCCAGATTGGATGTTCGCCATGATTTTCCAGTTCATTCCCTGGCTGGTTTTGTTCTACGGGCTGATCATGATTTACCGGCTGGCTCCCAGCCGGGC
>JBBKVT010000480.1:0-3334 GCA_037968535.1 Paracoccaceae bacterium | reverse complement strand
GTGCTGATGGACGAAGGTGTGCCCAAGGAAGTGATCGACACCGCCGCCCTGCGGTTCGGGATGCCGATGGGCCCGGTGACGCTGGCCGATCAGGTCGGGCTCGACATCGGATTGCACGTGGCGGAATCGCTGCGCGAAAACCTTGACCGCCCGACGGCCGAGATATCGCAGACCCTGCGTGACAAGGTTGCGGCGGGCGATCTGGGCAAGAAAACGGGTCGCGGGTTCTACGACTGGTCCGACGGCACGCCGCACCCGGATGCTACCGCCGAGGGCCAGGATGACTTGACGGACCGGCTGATCCTGCCGATGCTGAACGCGCTTGTCGAAGTGCTGCGCAAAGGTGTCGCGCAAAGCGAGGATCAGGTGGATGGCGCGATGATCTTTGCAACCGGATGGGCGCCGTTCCGTGGCGGGCCGATGCACTATGCCCGTGCGCGGGGGGTGGCGGAGATCGTGACGCGATTGAAAGCGTTGGAAAAGGCGCATGGCCCCCGTTTTGCCCCCGACGCAGGCTGGCAGAAGATTGGCTGACGCGCCCCAGACGTTCACCGACGCGGATACGATGGCGCGGGCCATTTTCGATCGGACGCAGGGCGTGATCCGGCTTGCCCTGCCGCTTGGCCTTGGCAAACCCGTGACGCTGGTCAACGCCCTGACCCGCGCAGCCGTTGCAGACCCGACGTTGAAGCTGTCGATCTTTACCGCGCTGACCCTGAAGCGACCCGACCCCGGATCGGATATCGAGAAACGGTTTCTCGGCCCGGCGATGGATCGCCTGTTCGGGCGCTACCCAGCACTGCTTTATGCCGAAATGATGCACGGCGCGGGCCTGCCTGACAACATCGCGGTCTCCGAATTCTTCTTTCAGGCCGGCGCATGGCTTGGCAACGATTACGCCCAGCAGCACTATATTTCCGCCAACTACACCCACGCCCGCGACGTTCTGATCGCGCAAAAGCCGAACGTGCTGTCGCAGCTTCTGGTGCGCGAAGACGACCGATTCAGCCTATCTTGCAACACCGACATTTCCGCCGACCTGTTCCGGATGCGGCGCGATGGCGACATGGATTTCCTGGCCGTCGGCGAAATCAACGACGCTCTGCCCTTCATGGGCGGCCCTGCGACGATTGATGCGGGCGAAGTCGCGATGCTGCTGGAACCGGCAGACCAATTCGACCTTTTCTCGGCGGTGCGCCGTCCGGTGTCGGATGTCCAGCACGCGATCGGGTTGCATGTGTCGCGGCAGGTGGTGGATGGGGGCACGGTCCAGATCGGCATCGGGGCGATCGGCGATGCCATCGCCAATGCCCTGATCCTGCGTGAGAATGGGCAGCTTGACGATATCTGGAACGCCGCGCCTTTCCCCTTGTCCGGTGATGGCACGGCCCGTTTCGCCATCGGCCTTTATGCCGTGACGGAAATGCTCGTCGGGGGATTGCTGGCCCTGTTTGAGGCCGGGATCGTGCGCCGCGAGGTGGACGGGGCCGCGATCCATGCCGGGTTCTTCGTCGACGCCCGCGACATGTATCAGCGCCTGCGCGCCATGCCCGCTGACAAGCGGGCCAAGATCGCGATGATGCCGGTCAGCTTCACCAACGCGCTTTACGGCGACGAGGATGCCAAACGCGCGGCCCGCAGGCAGGCGCGTTTCATGAACGCCGCGATGCAGGTCAGCCTGCTGGGCGATGCCATGTCGGACGCCGCCGTTCCCGGTCAGGTGGTCAGCGGCGTCGGCGGGCAGGTCAACTTTTTCGAACAGGCCTTCGCGCTAAAGGACGGCCGCGCCATCCTAACCCTGCCCGCGACACGCCTGTCGGGCGGCAAGGTCACGTCAAACATCGTCTGGCAGCTCCCACTGACCACGGTGCCGCGCCACATGCGCGATATCGTGGTGACGGAATACGGCGTTGCGGACCTGCGCGGACAGACCGACGCCGAGGTGATCAAGCGGTTGCTCGCTATTTCCGACAGCCGGTTTCAAAATGGCTTGCTGGGAAAGGCCAAGGACGCGGGCAAGATCAGACGCGACTATGCTTTGCCCGACGCGCATCGGCAGAACTCTCCCGATCGGCTGCTTGCGTGGTTGAAACCCTACCGTGAGCGGCTGCTGCCGGACTTCCCGCTCGGCACCGATTTCAATGAAATTGAGCAGTTGCTGTTGCCTGCATTGGTCACGCTGTCGGAGGCTGCGTCCAGCAAGCCCGCGCTGGCGAGCCTGCTCTGGGCCGCACTCGGCACTTCGGCGCATCCACAGGAAGCAGCGGAAATGAAGCGCATGGGTTTTGAGGGCCGCCCATCGCTGTTCGAGCCGCTGCAATCGCGTGCTCTGCGCGGTGCCCTGCGCAAATCAATCCGCTAATTTCAGCAAAGTGACGGGCCCGCGATCGCGGTCGGTGGATCGAACCGAATTTGGATAATGCGTGGCACTTTGTCTGCAATGGCGTTTCAGCAGGGATGCGAATTCTCTGCTGGAATTTTCAGCCAACATTGCTCAACCGCCCCAAAAGATTCCGCACATTCGAGACATGCCACCGCCCACCGCGCCGCGTCATCATCCCCCGGGCATTCAACTCGCCCGCAATAGCGCGCAGGCTCGTCGCGCCGCTTGCCCTGATGTCGTCGATGACCTCTGCCAGATCCGCCGCGAACCTGTCTGCGTTCCGGGCAACGACCGCCCTGAGCGGCGCACCGCCTCTCCCTGCTCGATTCAGCGCGGCAGCGCCGTTGGGGTTGCCCAGCTTCACGCCACGGGACTTGGCAACGGCCAGCGCCTCCTTGGTGCGTCTGGAGATCGCTTCGCGTTCGGCCTGGGCGACGAGGGCCATGATCCCGACGGTCAGGTCGTTTGCCTCGGGCATATCGACGGCCAGGAACCGCACGCCACTGTCCCTGAGTGTCAGCAGGAAGGCGGCATTGCGCGAGAGACGGTCCAGCTTGGCGATGACCAGCGTGGCGCCGGTGACCTTGGCCAGATGCAGGGCGCGTTTGAGCTCGGGCCGATCCGGGTTGCGTCCGCTTTCGACCTCGGTGAAGCGCCCGATCACCTCTGCGGCTCTTGACGTGGCAAAGTCGTCGATGGTCTTGCGCTGTGCCTCGAGCCCCAACCCGCTTGCCCCTTGTCGCTGGGTCGAGACCCGCTCGTAGGCGACCAGGCGAAGGGATAGGGCAGCCTCTCTGACCATGTACACACCTGCGTAACGTTCGTTGCGCAGATGTGTACGCCAGACGCAGGCTTAAGTGTAGTATGTAAGCACTTGTTTGAGGTCCATAACTTCGGAATCGGGCCACCTTGATCAGGCGCTTTTCGACATAGCAATCGACTGTCCCAAAG
>JBBKVT010000479.1:0-14677 GCA_037968535.1 Paracoccaceae bacterium | reverse complement strand
CAGCCCAAGCTGGCAGAAGTCTACTCTTTCCCCGCTGACCGAATGAAGCAAGACGGTGCAGTCCGCATGATGGTCGAGGCAGAGGTTACCGAAAGCACGTGCGGGAAGATCCTTACAGGCAACACGATCGAGCTTGGCATTGATGGTGCCGTTCGCAAGGTCACCCTCGAGCTGTCAATGCCGGACTGCGACGCGACTGGTGGCTATCTTATGCTGAACGATCTGCTGCAAGATCTGAGGTTCGCCAGTAATTGACGCGCAACTCTGGGCCAGGCCGCTGGCCAACGACTAGAGGTAGCCCGCCGACCGGAAGCTTAGTTCTTGCGATTTGCCGATGATCAGATGATCGTGCAAGGTCAGTCCAAGCGCCTGCGCTGCGTTATTTATCTGTGCGGTCATGCTGATATCGGATTCCGATGGCGTGGGATCGCCAGACGGATGGTTGTGAACAAGTATCAGGGCAGACGCGTTCAATTCCAGCGCCCGCTTGACCACCTCGCGCGAGTAAACCGGGACATGATCCACAGTCCCGCGCGCCTGCTCTTCATCCGCGATCAAGACGTTCTTGCGGTCGAGGAAAAGAATGCGGAACTGCTCGGTCTCACGATGGGCCATCGTGGTGTGGCAATAGTCAAGCACCGCATCCCAGCTGGAAATGACGTGCTTCTGCATGACGCGGGCGCGCGCCATCCTGTGTGCGGTCGCTTCGACTATCTTCAGCTCTTGCACGACCGTGCTTCCGACACCTTGCACTGCCGAAAGCCGGTCCGGCGAGGCAGACAATACCCGGTTGAAATCGCCAAACGTGTCCATCAGCCGTCTCGCAAGCGGCTTGACGTCCTGGCGTGGAATGGCCCTAAAAAGCACTAGTTCCAGCAATTCGTAGTCCGGCATCGCTTGGGCGCCACCTTCCATGAAGCGCGCGCGCAGGCGTTGGCGGTGATTGGCAATGTACGAAGGCTGTTTTCCGTGGCCGGGTAACACCGCCTCATCTTCGTCGAAGAGTGACTGAGCCATCTCGGAAAACTGGGTTTGCTCGGGTGAGGTCATGAACCGACGCTCGGTCCAAACCCTGAACTTCCGGTTAACGAATGCCCGTGCAGATCAGCTTTTCATGCTGTCCCAGAAACTTTTCACCTTCGAGAAAAAGCTTGAGCTTTCGGGGTTGTTGTCCTCGCTCAGATTGTCGAATTCGCGCAGCATTTCCTTCTGGCGAGAGGTCAGGTTGACTGGGGTTTCAACGGCAAGTTCGATCAACATATCACCGTGCCCACTGCCCCTAAGCACTGGCATGCCCTTGGCGCGCAGGCGCATCTGGCGGCCCGACTGACTGCCTGCCGGAATCTTGACTCTGCTGCGGCCGCCGTCAATCGTCGGCACCTCAATGTCGCCGCCCAGTGCTGCCGAGGCCATGCTGACAGGAACCCGGCAGAATAAGTGCGGACCCTCCCGCTCGAACAACGGATGTTGCTGAACCTCCATGAAGATATAAAGATCTCCGGTTGGCCCGCCCCGCAAACCGGCTTCGCCTTCGCCTGCCAGACGGATCTTTGTGCCGGTTTCGACGCCGGCGGGGATATTGATCGACAACGATCGGTCCTTCTCTACCCGTCCTGCACCGCCGCATTTCTTGCATGGATTCTTGATGATCTGACCCATGCCCGAGCAAGTCGGACAGGTCCGTTCGACGGTGAAGAAACCTTGCTGGGCCCTGACCTTGCCCATGCCGGAACACGTCGGGCAAGTTTGGGGTTCAGCGCCGCTTTCAGCGCCCGTGCCGTGGCAGATCTCACAGCTGACCGCAGTTGGCACGCTGATGGATTTCTGGCTGCCTGAGTAGGCATCTTCCAACGACACGCGCAAATTGTACCGCAGATCGGAGCCGCGAGTGGCGCGTTGCCGCCCGCCGGCACGTGGGCCTCCGCCGCCCATGAAGTCGCCAAAGAGATCGTCGAAAACATCCGAGAAGGCGCTTGCGAAATCGCCCTGTCCACCGCTAAACCCGCCGGGTCGACCACCGCCCATGCCACCATCGAACGCGGCATGGCCGAATCTGTCATAGGCAGCTTTCTTGTTGGGATCTTTCAGCGCTTCGTAGGCCTCATTCACTTCCTTGAACTGATCTTCGGCCTTCGGGTTGTCCGAGTTTCGGTCAGGGTGAAGTTCCTTGGCCTTCTGCCGATAGGCCTTTTTCAACTCATCCGACGAGGCGCTTTTGCCTACACCCAGAACGTCGTAATAGTCGCGCTTTGCCATCCGATATCACCTTCCGGGAACGCAGGAGCCAGCCGGGATGAACCCGGCTGGCCCGATCGCTCCGTTCGCTATTTACGAACGCTTGTTGTCGTCCAGATCCTCGAAATCGGCATCGACAATGTCGTCATCGACACCGCGCGGGGCGTCCGGTTCTTCTTTGTCACCGGCTTCGGTTTGTTGCGCTTTGTAGATCGCCTCGCCGAGCTTCATCGCAGCTTCCGTTACGTTCTGGATGCCGGACTTGATCTTTCCGACGTTGTCATTCTCCAACTCATCGTTAAGCGCAGCGATGGCAAGTTCGATCGCCTCGATCGTTGTTGGGTCTACCTTGTCCTTGTGCTCTTCCATCGACCTTTCAGTCGAATGGATTAGGCTTTCGGCCTGATTGCGGGCTTCGACCAGTTCACGACGATCCTTGTCGGCTTCGGCATTCGCCTCGGCATCCTTGACCATCTTATCGATCTCGTCATCCGACAGTCCGCCAGAGGCCTGGATCGTGATGTTCTGTTCCTTGCCGGTGCCCTTGTCTTTGGCACTGACAGAAACGATGCCGTTGGCGTCGATATCGAACGTCACCTCGATCTGCGGTAGACCGCGCGGCGCGGGCGGAATGTCTTCCAGATTGAACTGGCCGAGCATCTTGTTGTCCGCCGCCATTTCACGTTCGCCTTGGAACACCCGGATCGTCACTGCATTCTGGTTGTCTTCGGCAGTCGAGAAGATCTGGCTTTTCTTCGTCGGAATCGTCGTGTTGCGGTCGATCAGGCGGGTGAACACTCCACCCAGAGTCTCGATCCCCAACGACAGCGGGGTCACGTCTAGAAGGACCACGTCTTTTACGTCGCCCTGTAGAACGCCGGCTTGAATGGCAGCACCCAAAGCCACGACCTCATCCGGGTTCACACCCTTGTGCGGTTCCTTTCCGAAGAACTTCGTCACTTCCTCGACCACCTTGGGCATGCGGGTCATCCCGCCAACCAGAACCACTTCGTCGATGTCACTGGTCGACAGACCGGCATCCTTAAGCGCGGCCTTGCACGGAGCGATCGAGTTTTTGATCAGGTCACCAACTAGGCTTTCCAGTTTGGCGCGCGTCAATTTCATCACCATGTGCAACGGCTGCCCGGTGTTTTTGTCCATCGAGATGAACGGCTGGTTGATTTCAGTCTGCTGGCTGGAAGACAACTCGATCTTGGCCTTCTCGGCCGCCTCTTTCAAACGCTGAAGCGCCATCTTGTCTTTCGTCAGATCAACGCCGTTCTCTTTCTTGAACTCATCGGCCAGGTAGTTGACGATGCGCATGTCGAAGTCTTCGCCACCCAGAAAAGTGTCGCCGTTGGTCGATTTGACCTCGAACAGACCGTCGTCGATTTCCAGGATGGTAATATCGAAAGTACCACCGCCAAGGTCATAGACCGCGATTGTCTTGGCTTCTTTCTTGTCGAGACCATAGGCCAGCGCGGCAGCCGTCGGCTCGTTGATGATCCGCAGCACTTCGAGACCAGCGATCTTGCCGGCGTCCTTGGTTGCCTGACGTTGTGCGTCGTTGAAATAGGCCGGAACGGTAATGACCGCCTGTTCGACCTTCTCGCCGAGATAGCTCTCCGCGGTTTCCTTCATCTTCTGAAGAATGAAAGCCGAGATCTGGCTGGGGCTGTATTTCTCGCCGCGCACCTCGACCCAGGCGTCACCATTGCCGGCGTCGACGATGTTGTAGGGGACGAGTTTCTTGTCCTTTTCGACCTCTGCATCATCCGTGCGACGACCGATCAAGCGCTTGACAGCAAATACCGTGTTTTCAGGGTTGGTGACGGCCTGGCGCTTGGCGGCTTGTCCGACCAGACGCTCCCCTTCAGTGAAACCGACGACAGACGGCGTCGTGCGCGCGCCTTCGGCGTTTTCAATGACCCGCGGTTGCGAGCCGTCCATGATAGCAACACAGGAGTTCGTGGTCCCGAGGTCGATACCGATCACTTTGGCCATACTCAGATTCCTTCCAGGCGATTTGTTGGAGCCGGGCCCGATGCGGCACCCGCCTCCGATCCCATAATTAGACCCGGGGTATCCCCGAAGCCGTGTTCCGGGCGTATATAAGGAGGGGGTCGCGGGCCTGCAAGTCATGCGGGGCCTTTGAGTTCCCGAAAAGTGGAGTCTTTACGGATGATAAACGACTTTACCGGCGGCAGTAGCGCGAAACCCGATGTTACTGTGCGGGGCGTCGCTGTATTCCGAGAATGGCTGCCGCCGACCTCGCAAGTTTCACTTGTCGAGTCTCTTCGCCGGGTTGTCGAGGCAGCGCCTCTGTTTTCGCCCGAAACACGTTTTGGCAAGCCGATGTCTGTCCGGATGACCTCTGCCGGACGATACGGCTGGTATTCTGACCGAAAGGGCTATCGCTACATATCGACCCACCCGACCGGAACACCCTGGCCCGCAATCCCAGTCGCCGTGTCAAGGATTTGGCGCGCCATTACCGGGCTCGATCGCGAACCGGACTGCTGTCTGGTTAATTACTACAAGGAGGCCGCCCGCATGGGGCTGCATCAGGATCGTGACGAGGCGGATTTCGGTTGGCCTGTAGTTTCGATCTCTTTGGGGGACGACGCGCTGTTTCGCGTCGGCAATATAGCGCGGGGTGGCGCGACCGAGAGCCTATGGCTGCGCTCCGGAGATGTCGCGGTGCTCGCAGGGGACGCCCGGTTAGTGCATCATGGAATCGACCGGATCCGGCACGGATCTTCGTCGCTTCTGGCGCAGGGCGGAAGGATCAATCTGACGCTGCGGGTGGTTGATTAACCACGCGCGCTCCAACTGGCGGAGGCATGTTTGCGCGTGTAGAATTCCCCCATGAGCCCGACCATCACAAGCGCCAGACAGACGTAGATCGGATATGTCAGGGACGAATTATGTGGGTTGTAGTTGATGAAAATCACGCCGCGCATCTGGTCAATGCAATGGAACAATGGGTTCCAGTCAAACATCGCCAACATTGCAGGAGGCAGGGTGTTGGCTACAAACATCTTGCCCGAGGCGATCATGTTTGCACGCGCATAGATTGTAGTGGCCACACCGATGAACCCCGGCGCCCACGGCTTGGCGGCCAGAAAAACCAGCCCGACCGCGACGCCCGAGAACCAGGCCAGCAGCAAGATGCCAAGGGCGGCGATTGGTTGATAAATCACGAATGGGGTCGATAGCGTGTAATAGATGAACAGAATGACGACCACCGAAAGGAGTTGGATATACAATGATGCCAGCGCCGCAGAGGTTATTGCGATCACGGTATTCATCGGCGAATGTTGCATCATCGCTGAAGCCGGACCTTCCGATCCTGACACAGCGGCCATCGCCTTGGTATGTGTCATGAACAGGAATACGCCCGACATGATGTAGAGCATGAAATCGCCGCGGAGCGCTGCGCCCCTGATGCCAAGGACAACAAACATTACATAGAAGCCCAAGACGAAGATCATCGACTGCAGGATGTTCATCATCAACCCGATCACCGCGTTGCCGTGCGATTTGCGAAGCTGGCGAACCGTCCCGTGATAGATGAGTTCGGCAAGGCTGACCGCAGAGCCGATGCTATTCTTCCTTGCAGGTGCCTGAAACATGCCCGTCGCCTGTCCTTGATCTTTTGGGGGAAATCTTGCTGTTTTCCTGAGGCCGAAGCATAAGAGCAATGAACTAAGGATTCAATGACGGCCCATTCCAAGAACAGGCAAGGAGACGCGCGTGGATTTCGACAAGTTGACGATGGTGATGCGACGATTGGCGCTGGAAGCGGGTGATCGGATCATGGAGATCTACGATTCCAAGGATTTCGAGGTTCGGTCAAAGTCTGACGATAGCCCGGTGACGGCTGCGGATGAGGCTGCCGATGCGCTGATTTCCGCCGGACTGCGGGCCGCCTTTCCCGGAGTGACGCTCATTACCGAGGAACAGGCAGCGTCTCATTCGGACCGGGCGGACAAGTTCCTGATCGTCGATCCTCTGGACGGCACCAAGGAATTTGTCCAACGACGTGGGGATTTCACCGTGAACATCGCCTATGTCGAGAACGGCAGCCCGATACGGGGCGTGGTCTATGCTCCTGCCAAGAAGCGATTGTTCTATACTGATGGAAGCGGCCAATCCGTCGAAGAAACCGGCACCTTGGAAAAGGACAATGTTGGAGCAGTCAAGTCGATCGGAGTGTCCAAGCCCGACAATGCAGGGCTTTACGTGGTCGCTTCAAAATCTCACCGCGATGCGGCGACAGACGCCTATATCGCAAAATATGCCACGGCCGACATGAAAAGCGCTGGATCGTCTCTCAAATTCTGCCTTGTTGCGACAGGCGAGGCGGATATTTACCCAAGGGTAGGTCGGACGATGGAATGGGATACGGCGGCGGGCCACGCGGTTCTGACCGGTGCAGGCGGACGAGTGGTGCGCTTTGACGACCATTCTCCGCTAGCCTACGGCAAGCCCGGCTACGAGAACCCGTTCTTCATCGCCTATGCCCCCGGCGTGGACCTGCGGACGGCGTGATGAAGACACTGATTGTTGTTCCGGCTCGCTATGAATCAACGCGCTATCCCGGCAAGCCGCTGGTTGAAATTCGTGGCGTCGGGGGGCAGGCAAAGAGCCTTGTCCAACGCTCATGGGAAGCGGCGCAACAGGTCAGCGGAGTCGATAAGGTTGTGGTGGCGACCGATGACGAGCGGATTGAATCGGCTGCGCTGGGTTTCGGGGCAGAAGTCGTGATGACATCGCCTGATTGCGCCAACGGCACCGAAAGATGTGCCGAAGCATTTGAGAATTTGGGCGGCGGATACGACATCATCGTGAACCTGCAGGGCGACGCGCCGCTGACGCCCTCGTGGTTTGTCGAGGATCTGGTCGCGGGACTTTCATCACATCCGGTCTCGGAAGTGGCCACACCCGTGCTGCGTTGTGACGGACGTGCGCTAAACGGATTTCTAGATGATCGAAGGAATGATCGCGTCGGCGGCACGACCGCGGTTTTCGGACAGGACAAGCAGGCGCTCTATTTCTCGAAAGAGGTCATCCCTTATACCGGCCGACGCTACGCTGATCGCGAGGAGACCCCGGTTTTTCATCATGTTGGTGTCTATGCCTACCGGCCATCCGCGCTTGCGGCCTATCCGCATTGGCCGGCGGGGCCCCTGGAACGTTTGGAAGGGCTGGAGCAACTTCGCTTTCTAGAACAGGAGCGGCCTGTGCTTTGCGTCGAGGTGCAAGCGCGCGGGCGGCAGTTCTGGGAACTCAACAACCCCGAGGACCTGACAAAGATCGAAAACATGATGGCCGAAATGGGATTTGAGTGAGCCCGGTTTCGGTCAGCGTGATTATTGTCAGCCGCGGTCGCCCCGCAGCGCTTTGCCGTTGCCTTGATGCCGTGTCCCAGCTGATTTACCACCTGTTCGAGGTCGTGGTCGTCGCGGACAAGGCGGGCACCGCGGCTGCATATGGATTGCCGATATCGGATCGGATCACGATCGCGCAATTCGACGAGCCAAACATCTCGGTCGCCCGCAATTTGGGGATTTCGATGGCCAAAGGTGATATCGTCGCATTCCTCGATGATGACTCGGTCCCCGAACCCGGTTGGCTGTTCCACCTGATGCAAGCGTTCTCAAATGCCTCGGTCGTCGCGGCCGGCGGGTTTGTGCGGGGTGCGAACGGAATTTCTTATCAATGGCGCGGGCAGACGATCGACCGGTTCGGCTATTCGCACGACTTGAGGATCGACGCTACCGAATCGCAGATTCTCACGGGCACGCCGGGAAGGGCGATCAAGACGCAAGGGACCAACTGCGCGTTTCGGCGAAAGGTCATTGCGCGGATCGGTGGGTTCGATCCGGCATTCAGATACTACCTGGATGAGACGGATGTGAACATGCGGCTAGCCAAGCTGGGCTTGCAGACGGCTATTGTTCCGCAAGCGGAGGTTCATCACAGCACCGCTGCCTCTGATATCCGAGAAGCCAGCCGGATGCCAAAGTCACTATTCGAAATCGGCGCGAGTCAAATGATGTTTCTGCGCAAGTATGCCGAGGCAAACCAGATACCGCAGGTTGCGGCCGAATTTCTTGCGTCACATCGCCTCGCGCTTCTGAAACATATGACTGCCGGGAACTGCGAACCGCGCGATGTAAACACCATGCTTGATACGTTGCAGGCCGGTCTGGCTGACGGAGCGCGCCGCACCATTACTCCGCTTCCTGCGATTCCAGAATCCAAATGTCGTTTCGAACCATTTCATCAATCGGCGTATAGCCCTACTCACAGGATCGTTCACGGGTATCGCATCCAGTCGCCACTTTTGCGACGCGCGGTGCGTGACGCAGCTGCTCGGGGAGACATCGTTTCGTTGTACATTTTTAGTCGGACAAGCCGGTTTCACCGCGTTGTCTATCGGCAAGGGTGCTGGGAGCAAACCGGGGGGCTCTTTGGCAAGTCAGAGCGGACCGAGCCAGTGTTCCGGCTCACGACATTGAAACAAAGGCTGAAAAAGGAAACGCAGCGTGTTGCTGCCCAGCGTGATCCGCTGAATCCCGCCCATTCGAGTGGCTAACGCTCAAAAGTTGCCGTATAATCTTTACAAAATAGCCTTAAACCAACACTACTTCGGCTTGGTAACTGCGTCGTTATATTTAAAGCAATGGTAAGCGGGGGATCGAGTATGAAGCGTAAGGTAACCAAGGCAATTTTTCCGGTGGCTGGACTTGGCACGCGCTTTCTTCCAGCGACCAAATCCATTCCCAAGGAAATCATGACTTTGGTGGACCGACCGTTGATCCAGTATGCGATTGACGAAGCGCGTGCCGCTGGCATCAAGGAATTCATTTTTGTGACGTCTCGCGGAAAAGGTGCGCTGGAGGACTATTTCGATCACGCCCCCGAACTCGAGGCGTCGCTTCGAAAGAAGGGCAAAGACGACCTTCTTGAAGTCCTGAAAAGCACGAACATGGAAAGCGGCGCAATTGCCTATATTCGGCAGCACCGCGCGCTTGGATTAGGTCACGCGGTCTGGTGCGCGCGTCGGCTTATTTCCGACGAACCATTTGCGGTGATCCTGCCTGATGACGTGATCTCGGCGGAAAAGCCCTGCCTTCAGCAGATGGTCGAGGCGTATCAGGAAACCGGCGGCTGCATGGTTGCCGCGATGGAAGTGCCACCCGAAGCCGCCTCGGCTTATGGGATTCTGGATGTCAGGGAAGACATGGGCTCTATGGTGTCGATTAAAGGCATGGTCGAAAAACCCCCAGCGGGGACTGCGCCCTCGAACCTTGCCGTGATCGGTCGCTATATTCTAACGCCGAACGTGCTGCTGAACCTCAATCGCATACGCAGCGGCGCTGGCGGAGAGGTCCAGCTTACCGATGCCATCGCCGAAGAGATCAGGAACGATCGGAACGTCTACGGGTTCAGATTCCGCGGTGAGCGATTCGATTGCGGCTCGAAGGCCGGGTTCCTGCAGGCCACCGTTTCCTTTGGCCTCGCGCGGGAAGAGCTGAGAGATGAGTTCTCCAACTACCTTCGTGAAATGATCGCGCTGCCGAACGCTGCACAGTAAAGGCGCGCGGCGTGTCGGGAAAACATGTTCTGGTCACGGGCGGCGCCGGGTATATCGGGTCGCATGCGTGCAAGGTTCTGAATGCCGCAGGCTACGTTCCTGTGACATATGACAGCTTGGTGACCGGGTGGAGGGATGCGGTAAAATTCGGCCCATTCGAGCAGGGTGACTTGACCGATAGGGATCGACTTGACGCCGTGTTCGCCAATTACGCACCTATTGCCGTCATGCATTTCGCGGCACTTAGCCAAGTCGGTGAGGCGATGCAGAAGCCGGGAAAATACTGGCTTAACAATGTCTACGGGTCACTCTGTCTCATCGAAGCCGCAGTTGCAGCCGGATGTCTGCAATTCGTCTTCTCCTCAACTTGCGCGACGTACGGGGAACACGACAGAGTCGTTCTGGATGAAGACACGCCGCAGCAGCCAACGAACTCGTACGGCGCCTCGAAGCGCGCGATCGAAGACATGCTGCAGAACTTCGGGGACAGTCACGGCCTGAGACACGTGATCTTTCGGTATTTTAATGTCGCCGGCGCCGATCCCGAGGCAGAGGTCGGAGAGTTTCATCATCCCGAAACGCATCTGATCCCGCTTATGTTGCAAGTCGTTCAGGGCAAACGCCCCGCCTTGACGATCTACGGAACGGACTACGACACGCCAGACGGCACCTGCATTCGCGATTATGTGCATGTCATGGATCTGGTGGAAGCGCATGTCCTCGGTTTGAAATGGCTCGAAGATGGCAAAAAGAGCCGAGCTTTCAACCTGGGCTCGGGACATGGATTCTCGGTGAAAGAGGTGCTTCGCTACAGCGGCGTCGTCACCAACCAAGATGTTCCTGTCCTCGAGGGCGCCCGGCGGGCGGGCGATTGTTCAAAGTTGGTGTCAGGCAGCAGCCGCGCTACTGAAGAATTGGGTTGGTCGCCGCAGAGGTCCGACTTAAAGGTCATGATTGCTGACGCCTGGCGCTGGCACCAAAATGGCAATTACGACGCATAGCCCCTCGCCCATATGTCTTGATTTAACCCGGTTGATTTCGCGCGTCGGTCGTGGACCAATGACCGGGATTGACAGGGTCGAGTTCGCCTATCTCCGAACTCTGTCGGCGGGGTCGGCGCCATTCTGGGTGCTCGTGAAGGACCATCGGGAGTTCATTCTGCTGGATCAGTCAGCCGCGCGGGATCTGCTGAACAGGCTTTGGGGATTGCCGCCATGGGGAGCCCGCGATGTTCGCTCGCGGTTCTATCGGCGGCATTCGAAAGCGCGTCAGGCGGCGCAGTCGCATTTGCGTCGAGTGGCCTGCAGGCGCGTGGGCCGGTCTGGGCTCGGACCGCTGCTGCAAGAGGTTTGTGGTTCGGGGTTGCGCTATCTGAATGTCGGTCATTCGAATATCGATACGCTGACATTCGCTGCGGTGAAATCGGTAGCAGAGGCTCGGATCATCGTTCTCTTGCATGACGTGATCCCGCTCGATTTCCCCGCCTTTCAAACGCCCGAAACCGTGATGGATTTTGACAGAAAACTTGGCTTCACCTCGGAATGGGCCGATCTGGTCATCTGTCCCTCAGAGCACTCGAGAACGCGGACAGAATTTCATCTGGGTGCCAAGGGACGAATTCCACCTATCACCGTGGCTCATCTCGGAATTGAGCAAACGCAGCCGTCGCCACAAGCGTTGCCGTCCGATCTGGACCTGGGCCGACCCTATTTCGTCACGCTCGGTACGATCGAGCCGCGCAAGAACCATATTTTGCTGTTGGATGTATGGGAGAGACTGGGCGAGGACGCGCCTGATCTTTTCATCGTCGGGCGGCGCGGTTGGGGTAACGAAGAGGTCTTTGCCCGACTTGATACCGGGCCGCCCCATATCTTTGAGTTGAACGATCTGTCCGACTCGGCCGTCGCGGCACTATTGCAAGGTTCGTTGGGATTGCTTTTCCCAAGCTTCGTTGAAGGTTTTGGTCTGCCTCCGGCCGAGGCAGCTCGTTTGGGCGTCCCGGTCATCTGTTCTGACCTCCCCGTTTGCCGGGAAGTGCTGGGCGATAGCCCCGTCTATCTGAGCGCTTCGGACAGCGTTCTTTGGGAAGCAGAAATTCGTGATCTGATACGATCCGGATCGAAGAGCGACAAACGGGATCAACCGAAATGCCCGACGGTCCAACTTCCGACCTGGGACGATCATTTCAATATCGTCTTAAAAGTACTGTGATATCCGCCGAGTGATGGTATATCCGCCACGGGGAGAACGAGGCTTCATTGGCAGTCTTTCGATCATACCGGCTGCGTCTGGAACGTAAGCGATGGCGCATTCGTGCGCTGCGCAAGCGGCGAGAGCTTGATGTTGTTCAGGACAACACCGGCGGCGCCCGCCAGAGCGATATCTTCCTGTTTGTCACGATGCGCAACGAACGGATCCGTCTGCCGTATTTCTTGAAGTACTACCGCGATCTGGGCGTCAATCACTTCTTCTTTGTCGATAATGATTCAGACGACGGGTCATTGCAGGCGCTGCTTGGGCAAGAGGACGTTTCGATCTGGCATACGACCGCCAGCTACAAGCGCGCACGTTTTGGCGTGGACTGGCTGAATTACCTGCAAATGCGATTTGCGCATCAGCATTGGTGCCTGGTCGTCGATGTAGACGAGTTCTTTGTCTACCCGTTCTGTGATACCCGACCGATCCGTGCATTGACGGACTGGCTGGACGCGTCGTCGATCCGGTCATTCGGCGCAATGATGTTGGACATGTATCCGAAGGGATCGCTGCTGGACGAACCTTACGAGGCAGGGCGCGACCCGTTCGAGATCGCGTGTTGGTTCGACAGCGGGAATTACATGATCTCGCGCAATGAACAATACGGCAATCTGTGGATTCAGGGCGGACCCCGCGCGCGCTCTTTCTTTGCCGATAATCCGAAGCGGGCGCCTGCGCTCAACAAGATTCCCCTGGTCAAGTGGGATCGCAACTACGCGTTTGTCAGTTCCACCCATATGCTGCTGCCAAGGGGGCTCAATCAGGTTTACGACGAATGGGGAGGCGAGAAAGCGTCTGGCTGCCTGCTTCACGCGAAGTTTCTAAGCACATTCATCGCGAAGTCCGAGGAAGAGCTTGAGCGGAAGCAGCATTTTGCAAGCAGCCAAGAGTACAAAGCCTACTATTCCGGGGTCAGGGAAAGCCCGGAATTGTGGTGCAAATGGTCCGAAAAGTATATCAACTGGCGACAACTTGAAATTCTTGGCCTTATGTCGAAAGGAAACTGGGCGTGACGGTCGGCATAGTGATGCTGGTTCATCAAGCGGTGGGGCGGGCCGCAGAGGCAGCGCGCCACTGGGCGTTGCAAGGCTGCCCGGTTGTTATCCATGTGGACCGACGGGTGAGCCATGAGGATTGCAAGAAATTTCGCGACGAACTTTCAGATCTCAAGAGCATCCGATTCTCAGCGCGTCATCGTTGTGAATGGGGCAGTTGGGCGCTTGTTGCGGCAACTCAAACCGCAAGCGAGATGATGCTGGCCGAGTTTCCGCAGGTCGAACATGTATATCTTGCCTCCGGATCCTGTCTGCCGCTTCGGCCCGTGTCAGAGCTTCGCGATTACCTTGCGCGACACCCGCGAACCGATTTCATCGAGTCAGTGACAACAGACGAAGTGCACTGGACGATCGGGGGCCTTGATGCCGAGCGGTTTACACTTCGGTTCCCATTCTCATGGAAACGGCAGCGGCGCTTATTCGATCGGTATGTCAAGTTTCAGCGCCGGATTGGCCTGAAACGCAGGATCCCGGCCGGTCTGGTTCCGCACCTGGGTTCGCAGTGGTGGTGCCTTACCCGGCAGACGTTGTCAGCGATACTTGAAAGCCCACAACGTCGCGACCACGATGCGTATTTCAAGAAGGTGTGGATTCCAGACGAAAGTTATTTTCAGACGCTTGCCAGAGTCTACTCGACAAAGATCGAAAGTCGTTCGCTGACTCTTTCAAAGTTCGACTTTCAAGGCAAACCACATATTTTCTATGACGATCACCTACAGCTCCTGCGCCGATCCGATTGTTTTGTCGCGCGCAAAATCTGGCCGCACGCAGAAAAGCTGTATCAGAATTTTCTACACGACCCGCCCGTCAGCAATGCTGGACCGGAACCGAGCGCAGGCAAGATCGACCGGATTTTCGCCAAGGCCGTGGAGCGCCGTACCCAAGGCCGCGCGGGGCTTTACATGCAAAGCAGGTTCCCCAGGGATGGGTTCGAGAACGGCAAGACCAGCGGACCATATTCGGTTTTTGAAGGATTCAGCGATCTTTTCGAGGAGTTCGAAAGCTGGTTAGCAAAGGTCACCGGCGCGCCCGTTCACGGCCATCTCTTTGCGCCCGCACAGGTGCACTTCAGCGGCGGCCAAAAGCTTTACAGCGGAGCGCTTTGTGATAGTGCGGCGCTTCGCGATTATGATCCCCGGGGATTTCTGACAAGTCTGGTCTGGAACACCCGAGGAGAGCGTCAGTGTTTTCAGTTGGGCCCCCGTGATAACCAGAAAAACAGTTGGTTGATTGCGACCGATTCCAACGCTCAGATTTCGGTCATTTCTGGTGCTTGGGCGATTTCGCTGTTTCATTCAAACAAGAACTTCTCGGAAATCCGGCGCGAAGCTGCCCTACTGCAGAAAATCGAAAGCGCCCACCTAGAGATCCTCCAATCGCAATTTGCCAAGGCGCGGGTCCGGATCTGGAAATTGGCCGACTTCGTCGAGGCGCCGATGGAGCCACTTCAGACCATCATTGACGAGATCGGCACCCGCAGCACTCGGCGGCTGACTGAGGTTCCGAAAATGGCTGACCTGTCGGG
>JBBKVT010000478.1:0-2742 GCA_037968535.1 Paracoccaceae bacterium | reverse complement strand
GAGGAAACGCGCAAGAGCAACGGCAAGAATTTGGCTGAGGGTGCGCGCAACTTCATGCATGATTTTGTAAACACCGTCGCTCAGGTCCACGAGCCCGCACCGGAAGGCTTTCAGATCGGTAAGGACCTGGCCTGTACACCGGGCGAGGTGGTGTTCCGCAACGATCTTTTCGAGTTGATCCAGTATTCGCCTCAGACCGATGCGGTGCAGGCCGAGCCGATCCTGATCGTTCCGGCATGGATCATGAAATACTATATCCTCGATCTCTCGCCGCACAATTCCATGGTCAAATACCTGGTGGAGCAGGGGTTTACCGTGTTCATGATCTCGTGGTGCAACCCGACCGCCGAGCAAGCAGACCTGTCGCTGGAGGACTACCGCGAACGCGGCGTGATCGCGGCCCTCGATGCGGTGACTGCCATCGTGCCGGAGAGCAAGGTTCATGCGGTCGGATATTGTCTAGGGGGCACAATCCTGTCTATCGCGGCGGCCACGATGGCGCGCGAGAAGGACGAACGGCTTGCGTCGATCTCGCTCATGGCGGCGCAGGTCGACTTTGCCGAGGCAGGCGAGTTGCTGTTGTTTCTGGATGAAAGCCAGATCGCCTTCCTCGAGGACATGATGTGGGAGAAGGGCTATCTTGACCGCCCACAAATGGCTCGAGCCTTTTCTGCTATCAGGTCGGAGGATCTGATCTATTCCCGAGCCGTCAGGCGCTATTACCTCGGGAAAGAGGATTTGCCCACTGACATGGGAGTCTGGGTGTCCGACACGACCCGGATGCCCGCTCGAATGCATTCGGATTATCTGCGCGGCCTGTTCCTGGAAAACCGGCTGACGGCAGGCCGGTTCGCAGTCAATGGCCGCGTTATTGCGCTCAAGGACCTTTCGGCCCCGATATTCGCCGTGGGCACCGAAACCGATCACATCGCGCCTTGGAAGTCCGTCTACAAGACCCAACTCTTTACTGACAGCGATATGACCTTTGTCCTGACAAGCGGCGGCCACAACAGCGGTATCATCAACGAGCCGAGGCTCGGGCGCGGTCACCATCGGATCTCGCGTCGTACTGCCGGGGCGCTTTACGTGGGACCCGAAGCCTGGGTTGCACAAAATACGCCGCAACCGGGCTCCTGGTGGCCCGCGTGGACGACCTGGCTGGAAGAGAATAGCAGCGGTGTCGTGCCGGCACCCTCCATCGGTGCGCCGGACAAAGGCTTGGTTCCGATCGTACCGGCGCCTGGCACCTACGTTCACCAAACCTGATCCTGCCCCCGCTTTTGACGGTAGCAAGCCCGCGCCGAGTGGCCCCGTCATCAGGCCATGAAGCGTAGCGGGGCGATTCATGACGCCCGTGGTGGGGACTCTCGACCATAAGCGGTTGATGGCCAACCGCACCTCATCGAAGTGAAAGGCGGCACGCTGCTAACGCCGATCAGTGTGGCGAAGGTTTGGGTTCTGGCGTGGTGGTCGCTGTCGATCAGCGTCTGGCTGGCGTTGCCCATTGGGATGGGAAATTCAGCCTTCCTGGTCCGCCTGTTCATGATCCAGCATGATTGGGGGCATGGGGCGTTCGTCGGGAACTGTCGGCTGGGCGACCGGCTGCCTTAGACGCCGTATTCATGATCTCCGGCGGACCATGCTTGGCAATTGCCTCGTTGAGGGCTTCAACGCAGAAGTCTGCGTGCTTCGTATTTGACGGACGCCAGCTCAGAACCCTGCGCGTCGCCCGACCCATGATTGCCACGAGATTGAGGAAGCCGTTTTTGACCGGCACGAAGGTAATGTCCGCGCACCAAACCTGGTTAGCTCGGTCGACTTCCATCTTTCTCGGCAGATGCGGAAAGACAGGATGCAGCGGGTGCGGCTGGCTCGTCCGTGGGCGCTTGTCGATGGCCTCAAGACCCATCTTCGTCCTCAGACGGTGTACCCGATGGCGACCGACGATCGTTCCTTCCCTGCGCAGACAAGCTGCGATCCGGCGGGTGCCGAAGAACGGATAACTTCCGAAAGATCCTGTCCAACCATCGGGGAGCACCTCACCATGCAGATCTACAATGGCCAAACGATCAACAAAAGCGGCAGACTGACGACGACCACGAGGACCTCGACCACAAGTCCCAACCGCCAGTAATCACCGAACCGGAACCCACCGGGGCCAAGGATCAAGGTGTTGTTCTGATGTCCGATTGGCGTGAGAAAAGCGCAGGACGCGCCAATCGCGACCGCCATCAGGAAGCTGTCCGGATTGACGCCAAGTGTCGCGGCAATCCCAAGGGCGATGGGGCACAGGATGGCCGCGGTTGCGGCGTTGTTCATCACGTCCGACAGGAACATGGTGGTGATCAACACCACTGCCAATGCCGCGATGGGGCTGCCTTGCGCGATGGTGTCGACCAGAAACTGCGCCAGCAGGTCGGCGGCCCCGGTCGTCTGCATCGCGCCTGCAACCGGGATCAGTGCTGCCAGCAGAACGATGATCGGCCAATCAATGGTCGTATAGATTTTCCGCAGCGGGACCGTGCGCCAGAGCATCGAGGCCAGTACCCCAAGGGCAAAGCCCACGGGCGCAGGCAGCAGGCCCAGCGTCACAATGGCGATTGCGCCCAGCATGATCGCGCCTGCAATGATCGCCATACGTTTGTCGGGGATGCGCAGCTCGCGCTCACCCAACGGCACGCAGCCCGTATCGTTGATGAATTCGGCCATCATCTCGGCCGGACCCTGCATCAGCAGCAGATC
>JBBKVT010000477.1:0-3501 GCA_037968535.1 Paracoccaceae bacterium | reverse complement strand
GGGTCTTGCCCTGCGCCCATGCAGAACCCACGCTGAGCGCGGTCAGCAGCAGGCCCGCAGTTAATGTTCGTCTTAGCGACATGTTTCTTATCCTCCCAGATTATGAAAATTCGCATCGTATAGGTTGATGTAACGGCTTTCCGCCGCGATGCGACAGAGTGGCCATTCTGCCGGGTCCGAGTCAAGAGGCTGAGGATTTCCCGACGGCTCACGTCGCGTAAATTGGTCGGCCTACTTTTCTCGATCACGGAATCTCTGACTTCCGTCAGATGGGTCCAAGCTCTTCCTTAACCAGTTCGCGCAACTCAGAAAGGCGCCCTTCGTCGACGGGGCAGAAATCAGCAACCCGATTAAGCTCGTCAAGCCTCACATCGCTGGCCCCACCGACCCTCGAGTAGTCCACATCCGGGAACTCAAATCCACGCTCGTCGCGGAGCCACGTCAGATCCTCGCTGCGGGCGACAATGGCGTCCGCCACTTCAGGGAAAAGCTTTGGTCGGCCCTTGTTCTCGAGCTGACGATCGGCATCCCGGACAACATGGACGATGCGAATTCGTAAGGTTCGCCGGGCATTAGGCTTCAGGCCTCGATCCGGGATCTTGTACTCGTCGATCACAGTCATTGCCTCTGCCGAAACGCTTTCGTTTGCTCGTTTGACGACAGACCGATCCAACGGCTCGGAAAGATCCATGAGGTGCCGTGTGCAGAAATCCTCGATTATGTCTCCGCCGATAAGATTGTCGCGATCAAAGATATGCAGCGAGAGCTTTTCAAAACCGTTGTTGTCATAGACCATGATTGGCTTTTTGTAATAGCGTCTGCTGACCGAGGGTATCGTCTGAGTCATCCGCATTCTTTGATTGAGGCGAGACAGGAAAAGTTGGACTGGACTTCTCAGATACGCGACGGCTTCGGCGGTTTCGCAAATCTCGCCAAGCTTTTCCCGCATCTCGGCAACCGCGTCCCTGCTTGGGGCACCCCAGAATCCCTCCCCGCTTAGAACGATCGTATTAGCATCTGACCTCCTGCAATCCTTAACGATCCGGCCCCAGACTTTGCGGGACTTCCCCGCAACGCTCCTATTGCCTGATCTCATGCGGCGAACGATGGCAGGATTTGTGTGATCCATCAGATGCGGAGCCGCAAACACATGCTTGTGGTCGCCTGAATAGGGGTAGAGAATCCCGGATTTCAAGAGAAGGTCGCGATTGCCCTGCAACGCAAACTGTAAGGAGGTTGTTCCGGTTTTCGCGTGACCCAGGTGCAAGATCAGATGTGACACAGACGGTTTGCCTCCTCGTTAAGCGGCTGTTACACGTCCCTGCCGCGCGCGGTCAAGTCGAAGGCTCGACCGCGCGCATTTGCCCGGCGCGCCCGAACTTGGCTTTTGCCGCTTGCGCGATTGCTCTAAGTTCGCGTGGCGACGCCGACGTGCATAGAGGACCGACGTGACACAGAACCCGACCCAGGCCAGCCATGCCATCATTCATGTCGGCACCGAAAAGACCGGCACGACCTCTTTGCAGAATGTGCTGGGCAACAACCGCGAGTGGTTGCGCGAGCAGGGCATCCTGTATCCCAAGAGCGGCGGCAAGCTCAATCACACCCGGCTTGTGGCTGCTGCCGAAGATCACGGCGTCATCGACAATATCAAAGCCCATCTCATGGCCTCGCGGCGCGAATCCGAGGACGAGTTGCGCAGGAGCTTCCGCAACGATCTGGCCCGGGAGGTCGGGGCAGGTGCGCCTTGGCATACACTTGTGCTGAGTTCGGAGCTAATCCACAGCCGCTTGCATAGCAGCACCGAGATCGACCGGCTGATGTCATTCCTGCCTGACTCAATCGATCAAGTGACGATCCTTGCTGTGCTCAGGCGTCAGGATCAGTTGGCAATCAGCAGATTCAGTACCGCGATCCGGGCCGGACATACAGGATTTGACGACGTCTTCGCAGATATAGCCGAACATGCCTATCGCAGGCTTCCGCCAGGGCGTGACGTTTCTGATTTCACTCAGTACTATAACTACTTGAATCTGATTGACCGGTTCGCACGCCATGTACCCGAAGCAAACATTCACCTGCGGCTATATGGTATCGATGGCAAAAGAACGGATCCGATAGAGATTCTCTCCGATGTCCTCAAGCTGGATCTTGGTGATCTATCACAGGACAGCCCGACTCTGAACAAGGCAATGAGCGCAGAAGCGCAGTTTACCATCGCACGGATCAACCAATGTGTTCCAAGCCACTTACCCTCTGGCAAACGTGATAGCAGCGTGGTCGCTTTGAAGCGAAGGATCGAGGCAGAACTTGACGGGCCGCCCAGACAGACCACGCGAGCCGAGGCAGAGGCTTTCTTGGCAAGGTTCGAGAGCAGTAACGAGGCGTTGCGGGTGCGGTTCTTCCCGGAGCGCAAGACACTTTTTGACGACGATTTTTCCATGTATCCCGAAATCGCCGATTACAGTGGCTTTCCTGACCAGATGGAACCAATAATAGAGGACTATTTGACCTCTTTCGTTGAGGCAAGCTCGAACGCTACTGGCTTCAAAGGTGCGTTGAACAAGGTCCGTAAGTTATGGACCAGCTGAACCGCTGATCCGACAGACAAGCTGGGAACGTCGTCACGATGATAAGAAAACTCCGCCAAACGATAAAGGGTGCAAGCATTTGGCCCAAGCGCTGGCTCAGGGTCACATCTAACCACTACCTGTCTGGCCGTCCTTCTATCGACGCTGAGCGGCGGGGCAAGTTCGCGGTGATCCGGATCATGGGGAATGATCTGTATCCGCGTCACGACAAAGGTCAGATGTTATCGAACCTGCGTTTCATTCTGGAAAACGAGCCGGAGTTCCCCGACTGCAGCAAGCTTTTCGTGCTGAACCGACTGTTTGATCCGGATCGGCAAGCCGAGGCGCTCGAACTGATCAAATCGCATGATGCAGAGGCGCTGGTGATCCCCTTCGCTTCAGAAGAATACGCTGCCACAGGTTGGAATACAGAGGTTTTCGGGGGTCCGGATTACTTTGCAAGCAGCGTCTTCTTGGCCGCCCCACAGATATCGCAGTACCGTGAGCGCATCTGGGCCTCTGCGCCGAAGATCCGTTACGCAATGAATATCAACGGCGCCCGCAATGTCGCGATCAAGGCCGGCAAAACCCGTGCGGAATGGACGGCAGTTCTTGATGGAAACTGCATCTTTACACGCGCCGCTTTTGAACTGTTCCGAAGGGACTGCCTTGCCGATCCGTTTGCGCCTTACGTGATCATTCCGATGCAGCGTCTTGGAGACAACACGGATTTCGACGCAGGACAGCCCGATCCGGCGAGCCGTGAGGAGCCGCAGATCGCGCTACACGCCTCGGCCCGGCAAGGCTTTGATGAGGCATTTCCCTATGGCCTGCGCGACAAGACCGTGCTGTTGAAGTCACTAGGCGTTCCGGGCGAATGGCAGAAGTGGATCAGGCAACGCTGGATGCCAAATGAAGATCAGGCCATTCC
>JBBKVT010000476.1:0-3164 GCA_037968535.1 Paracoccaceae bacterium | reverse complement strand
GGGGGAACCGTGCCAGACGTCCGAACCAGGCGCTCCAAATCCGGCACTACGCAATGATTTCCCCGACCGCGACGGCCGCCGGGACGGCCATCAAATGCAACGGCAGCCGCCTTCGGTGGCCCAAAGTCTTCGACAAAAGCCTCCATCGTCGCCTTCCAGGCTTCCGGGTCGACCACCTCGTCGAAATGCCCCAGCAGGATCGTGAGCAAGTAGTTGTTTCCGAAATGCCAATCCGCGTTCAGGTCACGCAGCCGCTGATAGGCGGCTTCGGTCATCGCGACGTTGAAGCGCTTCGGCAGGGGCAGGCGCTTAGCTTTCATTTTCTTCCTCACCGCATCCTGCATCTGGTGTTGTTGTACCGATACCCGCCTCCTCAATCTCCTTCGTGCGCCGCCAAAACACGTCGTGCATCCCGGCCATCGAGCCGGGTTCGGCCGCGCGGACGACGGCCATCCGGTTAGCTAACTCAACCACATCGGGAAAGGGGCCGCCCTTCTTTCCTTCGGGCGCGATCATTTGCGGGCCGGTGCATTGGTGGCAGATGCCGGTCTTGCTGACGAGTGCACAAAGACCCTCGTATTTCTCCTGCATTGCGGTTCGCACGGTGGTCAGCCGATGCCGCATAATTGAGTCCGACACGCCCAGCACATTCGCCGCCTCGCGGCCGGAAAGGTCCAGCAGGTCCCGCAAGACCAGCGCGGCCTGCTCGTCGGGCGGCAAGGACCGCCCGACGCAGGCGAAACAATAAGCGATATGCTCGCGCACCTCGTAGGCGAAATCTGTTGCCGAGGCGGCGGCCACGACCTCGCCCGACATTTCCTCGGACCCGGCGCAAAGGTTGGCGTTGGCCACCTGCGCCGCGGTGTGCCAGCGTTTCTGGCGGCGCAGATGGTCGATCGCAGCGCGCGAGACGATCGCGGCGAGCCAGGTTGAGAACGCGGCGCGTTCTTCGAAAGGGTTCTGTCGCAAACTTCTGCACCGGTTGAGTGAAGCTACTGCGGCCTTGCGGTTATGCGGCCAGAGCTGCGAACTGGACAAACGGACAGAGTCCGAGCGCTAGCTGGCCCTTGCGGATCATGTTCGCGACTTCGATGCCCTCGAGAGTGGCTGAGGTCGATGCGAAAGACTTGAAGCCGAGCATGGGCCGGATCCGCTTCTTGATCGTCCGATGGTCCTGTTCGACCATGTTGTTGAGGTACTTGATCCTGACCACCTCAATCGGGATCGGGCATCCTCGCGGGCGTCTTCAGGGATCTGTGGGTTCAACCGGGCGATTGCATCGCGCAACCGATAGGGCAGAAGCGTGTCGGAATAGGCTTCACGTTCCGGGGCGCGGCCATCGGGGCCGGAGATCGCGTCATTGATACAGGTATAGCCCAGCGCCTGGAGCTGATCGAAAAGGACGGTTTCGACTTCGGCTTCGGTTAGCGTCGTCATGTTCCGGTCTGCCCCCTGCGCCTCGCCTGTATCAATACTGAAAGGACTTGGTCCAGGTCAGCGACGCTGCGCAGGGTGAACCGGACAAGGTCGGCCTTGCCGAGCCAAGTCATCTTTTCCAGCGCGGAATGGCGGCCATACTGCATGCCACCGTTCTTCGCCGGAACCTTGTAGAGATCGTCCTTCGAATAGAACTCGGCCGGGATCGTGCCACTGGCAATGGATGCGACCTGCTCCGCCAAAACCCACAGGTGCGGATCGGTGTCCGGGTCCTTTTCGAACAACAACTCCACCGGCGCGTCATTGTCCGAGCGCAAGGAATAGCGGTTCGCGTAATCGTCCTGATGGCCGATGCGGTGTTCCTTCGCGGCGACATCCAGCCGGTTGAGGATGGCGCGCTTTAGGTGCGGCCGGGAGAGCTCAGTCATGCATCTTACCTATTCGAAAAGCCGTTGAAGAAGGGAGGCTTCGTCCGTCGTGATGCGCGCGACCTTGTTGTGGGATTGCTTGTAGAGCTTGCGCGCAAGTCCGACGATGGGCGTGTTGGCAGAGCTGTCCCGATGGGGAGCGATCTGCTCGATCCCGAAGTTGCCGGAGTTCACCATCTCCTCGACGCGTACAGTCACCACCGGCTTGTTGGCCCCCGGTTCAACCCCAAGCACGGTCCCCCGTGCCCAAAGGCCTGCGCCGCCCTGCGTCTCGGACGCCCAAAGGTACACATCGGCCCCCGATGCTATTTCCCCGCCGCCATACATCGGACGTTCTTCAATCCGGACGGAATCTCCGACGCGGGCAGAGATCGGGGCAGTCTTGGCGATGAACGGCATAGTTTTTTACTCCTTGTTCCCCGTTTTCAACGACGGGTCTTGTCTGATGGCCCCGCGTATCCATCATCATCGGCGGCTAACGGGCATATCTTAGCTTTCTTGAGCCGCCACGATGAACTCGACATCGGTCCAATCCTGCTCAAGTACCTCCTTGCGATACTGCATGACGTTCTTTGCGTTGATCCCGCGCCAGTCGTGATCTCCCGCCCCATAGCGGATTTCTCCGTCTTTGGGACGGACGAACATGGTGAGACCTCGCATGTTTTCGGGAACGCCGGGTTCGTGGACGGCGGTCAGCACCTCGTCCAGCGGGTTGCCGATGCCGACCATGGCCAGCTTCGCGCCGGTTTGCTCCACCAGTTGCGTGTAGGTCAAATAGGGGTGCTGTGGCAGCTTGCTGTGCTTCTTGCGAAACTCCTGCACCTTGCGGATTTGGGCGATCAGCCCGTTGCCAAGCAGCATGGCGTTCTTTGTGCGCACCGGAAGTTTCATGCGGCGGATCCCTTTTCGGCTTGGTCCAGATCGGCCACTTGCAATTCCCCCGACATCAGGCGCGGCAGCAGCAGGTCGCGGGTCTGGGCGAGATCATGGTTTTCCCTGGACTGCATCTTTGTCATGATTGGCATGCAGAAATCGGAAAATGCCGACAGAACTGCCGCTGAAGCGTTTGGAGGCTTGGGCGAACGTCTTGCCCGTCGAAAGGATACCTTCGGATTTCAGTTGGCGGAGCCGAAGGTACCAATCCTCGGCAAAATCCTTGGCTTTCCCAAGGCTTTTCTCCTTGGTGCTGACCCGGCGATTTTTCCCGTCCAAATAGGTCGAGCACTGCCAGACCGGACTGCCCTCGCGCTGGTAAACGTACACTTTTCCGCCCAGAATCGTGTGCTTTTCCGCCATCTC
>JBBKVT010000475.1:0-4825 GCA_037968535.1 Paracoccaceae bacterium | reverse complement strand
ATCCTGCGCCACGACCACAGCGCCCCGCCTGACGCGTGGATGAGCTTTGCTGTTGTCTCCCAGGCGCTGGAGGCTGGACGAGAGATCAAGAAAATTCCTGTCTTTGAGGATATCCTCGGGCAAACGCTGGAGGTGGCAGCGGCGCGCGCGATGGAAGATCTCGATGATGACCTGGAACGGGACAACGACGCGTTCGAGCCGCCTGAAATCCAGGCTGAGCGACAGGGCGAGTTGGCCAAGTTGCTCAAAAGCAGCCCGCTCAAACCGGATCAGATCGACGGCTACCTGACCGCCGTTCTGATCGCCCCAGAGTTTGCTTCACCAAATGAATGGCTGAGGCCGCTGATGGAGGGGATCGAGGTGAAGGGCCACGGTTCGATTCAACGTATCCTCGACATCCTAATGTTGCGTTATGGCGCGTTGAACGAGGCCGTGATCCTCGGCGAGATCGGCGGAGAGGTCCGAGACCTGCCCCCCAAGCGCTTCCAGGCTTGGACCGAAGGCTTCGCGCAGGCGGTGGATGGCATCAAGGGCGCATGGCCGAAACGCGCACTGAGCCGCGATGACAAACAGGTCCTCAATCTGATCCGAAGCGCCGCCAGTGAGGATCTAACACCGACCTTGAAACCGCTCCTGCCCAGCTGGCTCCAGATGACCGCGGATAAATGGCGGGAAGATTTGTGAGTCTTAAGCTGGTTTGGTTGGCGACGGCCTTTTGCTGACGTTGAACGTACACCCAATCGCCGCAACGCAGCTTTCGCATAGCAGGCGTTCATTCATACAGCTATCGGATCACTGCGCCCGGTGGCCAGATGGAGATTTCCCATCTCGCCTGATGCTTTTTCGAACAGAAACGGCGGAAATAACCCCAAGTCCCGCAGCCATCCAAAGGGCCAGAGTATAACTTCCGGCCCAGTCGTAGATTTGGCCTGCTAGCCATGGTGCGAGCAGTCCCGCGACACCCCAGGCTGTGAATATGCGTCCATAGGCTTGCGGGCCTTTCTCGCCAGGGAATAGGATGGCAATGGCTGCTGGATAGGTTGCAATTGTCCCTCCATAGGCGAATCCGACGACCCCCAGAAAAACGATCGTTAGCCCCGGAAAAACTGAAAGCGCAAGCAGCGCTACTGCACCAACAAGTGCCAGGATCGCGAGTAAACTGCGATGCGAGACCCTGTCGGATAGCCACCCAGAAAGCAGGCTTCCTACCAAGTTGCAGCCAGCGATTGCCGCAGCTGCGATCCAACCCTGAAAACCCGCTGTTGCTGCAATTCCTGCGGCGTGACCAATTGCCATAAGTCCGGCAGCAACACCGCTACCATCGGCACTCCAGAGCGGGGCAATTCGGCCCCACGGTAAGGTGCAGACGCTCGGTTCGGCTTTTGTGTCAGAATACTGCGCGCCACTTCGCACGACCAACAAAGCCGCCCCAATGCCGACAACAAGGACAACAGAACTGAGAGCCATCATAGCCGTAAAGAAGCCACCGAACGCCATTGCTACTTCAAACCCATATGGAGCCAGAACCGCTCCAAAAGCGTACGCTGCAGTGACCACGCCCATGGCGAGGCCCGAGTGACCAGGGTTGGCACGTGCTGCGAATTGGAGCCCGAAGCCATAACCCAGACCGTTGGCTAAGCCAAAAATGAGGCTATACCCAACCCAGACGATTTCTAAACTTTCCGCGATTCCAGCAAGGCCTGCTCCACTGGCACCAAGGACCGCGACACAGACATAAATTGTTGCGGGCTGAAGGCGCGAATAGACGGCCGGACCAAACAGAACCGCTGTTGTCAGAAAGACCAAACTGAATGAGTAAATTAGGCTGGCGGTCGCGCGAGACGTTTCGAACATTGTCTCCAGTGGCTCTAGAAAAACTGAAAATGCATGTATTGAGCCGAGCACCATCGACACCATCGATGCGGCGAACAGGACCTTGCGTCCTTGAGGATTAGGTGAACTCATGGCGAAACCGTAGCGAAAGTGGCACGTTTAACAACGCTCGCGATGATCCGAACACACCCTGTCAGTTGAAACGGGCCCTCAGTGCCGACGCACATTCGGCCCAAGCACTAAATCGCTCCGCGATAGGGGCGCTTTTGGCGGGTGTTGGGCTGAACAGGGATTTGTTGCGCGATTTTAGATGTCGGGTGTGTGCTGTTGGTCGAGGTGATTTTGCCTCGATTGACAGAGGACAATCCGATGAACAAACAGCATTCTACGCCTATCACACCCCTTCGCGCACGCATGATTTCCGATATGACGGGGCGCAATCTCGGCCCTGCATCCCAGACCAGTCACCTGCGCGCCTGTAAGCGTTTTGCGGCTTGGCTCGGGCGCTCTCCAGAGACTGCCACGCCAGACGATGTGAAGTATTTCCAACAGCATCTGATCGAGAGCGGGGCCAGCATCGGCACGCGCAACCAGACCATGACCGGGGTCAAGTTTCTGTTCCGCGTGACCCTGAGACGTCATGATCTCGTGGCTGAGATTTTTCACCTCAAGGAGCCGGTGAAGGTGCCGCTGGTGCTGAGCAAAAAGGAGATCAAACGCGTCCTGGCGATGGCCCCTAGCACAAAAGCTCATGTCATGTTGTCATTGGCCTATGGCTGCGGGATGCGCGCAGGCGAGGTCGTGCGGCTCAAGGTTGGTGATATCGATAGCGCACAAGAGATCATCCGTATTGTGCAATCTAAAGGGCGCAAAGACCGCAACGTAATGTTGCCGACGGATATTCTGGGCCTGTTGCGCGAGTGGTGGACCGAACGTCCAACCGGTCAGGACAAGGATGTGTCCGCGCCCGAGCGCGTTCTTTTCCCAGGATACCGTGGCAAGCACCTTTCGGCTCGGCAGATTTCGCGGCTATTCAAAGAGACAGCGCGGGAAGCTGGAATCACCAAACCAGTCACGCTGCACACATTGCGCCATAGTTTCGCCACCCACCTACTGGAACGCGGGGTCGATATCCGCGTCATTCAGGCACTTTTGGGCCATAGTAAACTGACGACCACGGCGCGGTATGCGAGCGTTGCCACGGGTATGATCGCGGCAGTGGGCAGCCCCCTGGATGATCTGAATGGGGCCAAGCGGAAGAAGGGCAAGCCTAAGCCTTCATAGGCCACCATGCCCGGTCCATCACTGGAGGTCGCGGATATCTTCCGTGACCATGGTGCTGCCTGGCGTGCGGCAAACGCAGGGCACATCAGCATGAACCAGTTCAAAGTCATGAGTGCCATTGAGCGCTGCCGCACAGCGGCGCTTGGCGGTCATGTCGCGCGGTGCGCCGACTGTGCGCATGAGCACATCGCGTATAACTCATGCCGCAACCGCCATTGTCCAAAATGTCAGGCGGGGGCCGCCAAAACTTGGCTGGCAGCGCGTGAAGCCGAGCTGCTGCCTGTGCGATATTTCCATCTCGTCTTCACCTTACCCAAACCCATTGCCGACATCGCCCACCAGAACAAACGCGAGATCTACAATCTGCTAATGCGGGCAAGTGCGGACACGGTGATCAAGATCGCCGCCGACCCCAAGCACCTTGGTGCCCGGGCTGGCATAATTTCTGTCCTCCATACCTGGGGATCGGCAATGACGCACCATCCCCACGTCCACATGATCGTCCCGGGTGGAGGGCTTTCGACGGATGGTTCAAAGTGGATCGCCTGCCGAAAGAACTTCTTCCTGTCCGTGCGTGTGCTGTCGCGCCTTTACCGGCGGCTCATTCTGGACGGGCTGACCAAGCTGCATGATGCTGGGAAACTGCAGTTCTTCGGCGATCATGCGGGCCTTGCCGACAAGGCTACTTTCAACGCCTGCCTCAAACCGATGCGCAAAATCGACTGGGTCGTCTACGCCAAGGAACCCTTCGCCGGACCATCGGCGGTGCTGGCGTATCTGTCGCGTTACACCCACAGGGTCGCCATTTCTAACAGCCGCCTGATCCGCATGGATGATCAAGGCGTCACCTTTCGCGTCAAAGACTACCGCCTTAAAGGCGCGGGCCGCCACACGATCATGACGCTGGCAACATCAGAATTTATCCGCCGGTTCATGATCCACGTGCTCCCCAAAGGACAGCACCGAATCCGCCACTACGGGTTCTTTGGAAACGGCAACCGGGCTGCCAATATCGCCAAGATCAGGCAACTGCTCGGGGTCAAAACGCCCGATCATCAGCACATCAATGACGGCAGCATCAACGATGCCGATGAGCCATCCCGCACCCTCGCGCTGCCATGCCCGTGTTGCGGCGGCCAGTTGACCATCGTCGAGACAATCGCACCAGCACAGCACTCCAGAGCACCGCCAAAAACACAAAGGGCCGCAGCATGACGCTCGCGCCACACATGACCAACACCACCCTCAGCCGCAGGCGGCGCCACCTGCGAACCCATCATTATGCGCGGATCCAGTTGTCGACGCGGCAAAAGTTGATGACACCAACAAAATATTGCGCAAAATGTGCAAATGCTGACAAGCCCAACCCCGCGCTTGGGCCAATGGGACCCGCTCATCGGGTCTATCAGACTGGATCCAAGGCAATCAGACCGCCCGAATCCCCATAGCAACAAACCACCCACCAAGCCCAACCCCGCGATTTCCCGCTTGAGCGCTTCTCCGACGCCAAGCAACGCCCCGCGTCACTCAAAAGTCGCGCGAGGCGTCCGAGAAACCTGCACTCCACAGTCATTCGCTGCGGCTCGCACGAATGTCGGGTCCAGGAATTTCGGCCGTTCGCTGCACGTCGTATGAACTGGTAAGTCGCGGACAAAGCAGGTTCTCGCTGCACTCGCCCCAATGTCCGCACCCGTCGCTTCGCGTTCTC
>JBBKVT010000474.1:0-14492 GCA_037968535.1 Paracoccaceae bacterium | reverse complement strand
TTCAGCGTCGCGCCGTCCATCCGCGAAGCTTCCAGGATTTCGCCGGGGATTTCCCGGAAATAGGTGTAGAGCATCCACACGATGATCGGCAGGTTGATCAGCATCAGGACGACAACCAGCAGGATACGGCTGTCCATGACGTCGAAGTATTTCGCGATCAGCACCAGAGGATAAAGCACACCGACCGCCGGAAGCATCTTGGTCGACAGCATCCACAGCAGCACGTCCTTGGTCCGTTTGCCCGGCACGAATGCCATCGCCCAGGCGGCCGGCACCGCAATCAGAATGCCCAGAATGGTGGACCCCACAGCGATGATGATCGAGTTCGTCAATGCCAGCGGATAGTTCGACCGCTCCAGCACCTCGCTGTAGTTTTCCGTGGTCCAGTTAAAGAAGAACCAGACCGGCGGATCCGAAATTGCCGTGGCCTCTGACTTGAAGCTCGTCAGGAAGGTCCACAAGATCGGAAAGAAGATCAGCAGGCCCAGACCCCAAGCCAAGGTCGTCCACATGATCTTTTTGCGAGGTGTGATTGCGCGGGCCATGGTCCGATCCTCTCCTAATTGTCCAGGTTCTTGCCGACGATCCGCATCAGGAAGATCGCAACAATGTTGGCAAGGATGACGGCGACGATACCGCCTGCGGACCCCAGACCGATGTTCTGGCTTTCCAGCACGCGCTGATACACCAGATAGGTCAACGTGCGGGTGCCGAAGGCGCCGTTGGTGGTCACGAATATCTCGGCAAAGATCGACAGCAGAAATATCGTCTGGATCAGGATCACGACCGTGATGGCGCGGCTGAGATGCGGCAGGATGATGTACCAGAACCGGCTCAGCGGCGGCGCGCCGTCAATTTCCGCCGCCTCAAGCTGTTCGCTTGACAGCGACTGCACGGCGGTCAGCAGGATCAGCGTCGCAAAGGGCAGCCATTGCCACGCGACGATCACGATGATCGAGAATAGCGGCGATTGGCTGAGGAAATCATAAGGCTGTAGCCCAAGAAACTTGTAGAGATACGAGAACAGTCCGTTGTCCACGTTGAAGAACATGTTCTTCCAGACCAGCGCCGAAACCGTTGGCATGACGAAGAACGGTGCGATCACCAGAATCCGCACGATCCCCTGACCGAACATCGGCTGATCCAGCAAAAGCGCAAAGAGAATGCCACCCACGATAGTGATCGACAGGATACCGCCCACCATCCAAAGCGTCGTGCCAACTGATGTCAGGAAAGACGATGAGGTCAGGAAAGATGCGTAATTCCCAAAACCGATCCAGGCATCGAACGTCGCGCGCAAAGGGCGGTAATCGGCGAACGAGAAGTACAGTGTCATGCAGAGCGGTATCAGCATCCAGACCAGCAGGACGAACACGGCGGGCGCGATCATAATGCGGGCTGCGGCTCTTGATTGCTGGGTAGCCATGACGAACCTCCTGTCGGGGGGTGGAAAGCGAACCTGAGCTTACGAAAACCCGAGGCTGGGCTTGCGGAAGATCGGGTCGTGGGGCGGAACTGTGAAGGGCGGGCCGAATGGCCCGCCCTTCGAACCCGCGACTTAGTAGCCTGCGGCTTCCATTTCCTCGTTGGTGATCTCCTGAGCGTTAGCAAGGGCTTCCGCAGCCGTCTGCTGACCGGCAAGAGCTGCCGAGAACTGCTGACCGGTCTGGGTCGCGATGCCTGCAAACTCCGGGATCGCCACGAACTGGACGCCGGTGTAGGGCACAGCCTGGACCGACGGGTTGGTCGGGTCGGCCGAGTTGATGCTTTCGAGCGTCATCTTGGCGAAGGGTGCCGCATCCAGGTATTCCTGGTTCTCGTAAAGCGATGTGCGGGTGCCCGGAGGTACGTTTGCCCAGCCTTCGTTGGCGGCGACAAGCTCGGTGTAGGCTTGGCTTGTGGCCCAAGAGATGAAGGTCTTCGCCGCATCCACTTTTTGGGAAGACGATGGGATGGCCAGCGACCATGCCCAGAGCCAGTTGCCGCGCTTGCCCAGGCCGTTATCAGGCGCCAGAGCGAAGCCAACCTTGTCAGCGACGGTCGAGTCCGCCCCGGTCACGAAAGACGCAGCCACGGTGGCGTCGATCCACATGCCGCACTTGCCTTGTTGGAACAGCGTCAGGTTCTCGTTAAAGCCGTTGTTGGCCGCACCGGCGGGACCGGATTCTTCCATCATGCCGAGGTAGAACTCGATCGTCGCTGCCCATTCGGGGCTGTCGAACTGCGCGTTCCAATCTTCGTCGAACCAGCGTGCTCCGAACGAGTTGGACATGGCGGTCAGGAATGCCATGTTCTCACCCCAGCCGGCCTTGCCGCGGGCGCAGATGCCGTTGATTTCGTTCTCACGATCGGTCATCGCCGCTGCTGCTTCGCGGATGAAATCCCATGTCGGCGCGTCGGGCATTTCCAGACCGGCCTTTTCCATCAGGTCGGTGCGGTACATGACCATCGAGCTTTCGCCGTAGAACGGAGCTGCATAGAGATTGCCGTCGATGGTCAGGCCACCGGCGATCGCTGGCAGCAGGTCACCGGCGTTCCAATCGTCTGCCATACCTTCATTCAGCGAAACCAACCAGTCATTCGCGCCCCAGATTGGAACTTCATAGGTGCCGATGGTGATGACGTCGTACTGGCCGCCACCGGTGGAGATGTCCGTGGTCACGTTCTGACGCAGCACGTTTTCTTCCAGCGTCACCCATTCAAGCGTGATGTCCGGATTTTTCGCTGTAAAGTCGTCCGTCAGCTTCTGCATCCGGATCATGTCGCCGTTGTTCACGGTTGCGATAGTGATGGTTTCTGCGATGGCCGAGGTCGATAGCGCCCCGATCGCGCACGCGCCGAGCAGCGTGCGAACACGTAAAGTCATGTTTCCTCCCAACTCACGAATGAGCAATTATTCAAGTTGTGGGCAAATCCTCATGCGAACACGTGATTCGAGTCAATCGCTTTCTGATTGACTCGGCATCAGATCGCCTAAGCCATTTCTTTCAAAAGGAATTGCGCGGTGGTTTCGTCGGTAATTAGCCCGGTGATCAAGCCGCCGTGCAGCGCGCCGAGCAGCGGCAGGTGCTTGCTCGACCCCGCGGCGATGCAGATGACAGGGTTGTGGTTGGCCGGCACCCGGACGCCGGTGACTACGGTATTTATGCCGGTTTCCAGATAGCGCCCATCTGCGTCGAAGGCCCATCCGACCATCTCTCCGACTGCGCCGGCACCGGTTAGCTCGTGCAGCTCTTTTGGCGACACGAACCCATCAACCAGCAACGGCGCGTCGTCGCTCATCTGTCCGATGCCGACAATGGTGTAGTCGGCGCGGGCGGCCAATTCTCTGGTGTTCCGGACGTGGGGCAGGGCGTGATAGTGCGCGCGGTCCGCCGCGTCCTTGGCAACCACCGGCATTGCCATCGGGTAATGTGGCGCGCGGGTCTTGTCGGCAATCCGCATGATCACCTCGAAGAAGGACGCCGATCCGTCCGGCGCCACGTTGCCCAGAAGCGAAACCACCTTGTGATGCGAGCAGTCCATCGGACGCAGCTCATCAACGACGGCCCGCAGGGTCCGCCCGGTTCCCAACGCGATGACCTGGGGATCCTTGAGGCTGAATATCTTCTCGACTTCCGCCGCCGCGACCGGGGCAATCGCCCGGACCGGGTCGACCCCTTCGGACAGGCTGGGCGCAACCCTGCAAAGCGTCAGCCCAAACGCCTGCCTGAGGCGCAATTCCAGTTCCATGCAATCTTTGATCGGATGTTCGATGCGGACCCGGATCAGCCCGTCCGAAATAGCCTTGGCGACAAGCCGCTGCGCCCGCTGGCGCGACACGCCCAGTTCCACCGCGATCTGGTCCTGCGTCAATCCGCCATTGTAATAGAGCCAACCGGCACGGGCAGCGACATCATCGACATTTGACGAGGACTCTGGAAAGGCGTTCAATTGTCATTCCGATTTTTTCAGCGCCGGGGCATGGTGAAAGAATTCGTCGAAATCCGCAAACGAAAACGCGGCCAGCGCCGAGACTGGCCCCTCGCGGTCGGACCTGTCGACATGACTGCCCCCGGTGAACCGCCAAACTTCCATGCCCGCAGCCCGCGCCGCCTGAATGCCGTTCATGCTGTCCTCGATCACCAGGGCGCACCCCGTCTCGACGCCCATCCGCGCTGCGACATGCAGGAAAAGATCGGGCGCGGGTTTGCCCAGTGTCACCTCGGAGGTAGTGAACACATTGCCGCCGAAACGGTCCAGAAGGCCCACCATGGCAAGCGACCTGTGGGCCCGTCCAGGGCTGCTGCTTGTTGCGACGCAGAAGGGTACTGCCAATCGGTCCAGCACGGCTTCAACGCCCGGCATGGCCCGCAAGTCTTGCTCGAAGGCCGTCAACAGCCGGTCACGATAGTCATCCTCGAACGCGGGCGGCAACACCACGCCGAATTCGTCGCGGATCTGCTTGAGCACCGTCGGATAGCTGCGGCCCAGAAAATGTCGTGCGACATAGGCCAGATCAACCTCAATCCCGAAATCCCGGAGCGTCGCGATCAGCATCTGCGCACTGATCATCTCGCTGTCGATCAGCACGCCGTCGCAATCAAAAATGACCAATTCAATGCCCATGTAGTGAAGCATTTTCACATCCCGGATACCGGCGCAATTCCGAAAAAGCGGCCGGAATGGCTAATCGGCATTTGACGAATGGCCGCAGTTGGTATCTTTTTGCCAAAGTCCAAAAGGACAATGCAGGGCGAACGGCCCTGCTGATGAATTTGGGAGGATACCATGAAGTCACACTTATTCGCGGCGCTGGCCACCAGCGCGGTTCTGGCGCTCGGCGCCACCTCGACTGCGACGGCGGCAGAGTGCATTGCACCCGCCAACCCCGGCGGCGGCTGGGATTTTACCTGCCGTCAGATCGGCAAGATCCTGTATGATATCGGCGCGGTTGATCAGCCGGTGCAGGTCAGCAACATGGCCGGCGCTGGTGGCGGACTGGCGTTCAGCACCGTCGTCAACGAGCGCAATGAAGATCCCGAGCTGATCGTCGCTGCCTCGTCCGCCACAACGACTCGTCTGGCGCAGAACGCCTATGGCGGCGCCACCGCCGATCAGGTGCGCTGGGTTGGCGCAATCGGTGCCGATCCGGGCGTCATCGTCGTTGCCAAGGACAGCCCGCTTCAGAATCTCGACGACATGGTCGCGGCGATCAAGGCCGATCCGGGTTCCGTGGCGTTCGCTGGCGGCTCTGCCGTGGGTGGCTTCGACCACATGAAGCCGTTGCAGGTTTTGCTGGCCGCGGGCTTCACAGACATCACCAAGGTGAAATACATCGGGGTTGATGGCGGTGCGGACGCGATCACCCAGACGGTTGGCGGTTTCACTCAAGCGATGACTGGCGACATGTCGGAAATCGTTGGCTTCCTGAAGTCCGGTGAAGTGCGCGCGCTTGCCGTATTGACGGAAGAGCGTGTGCCGGGATTCGAAGACATCCCGACCGCCAAAGAGCAGGGCTACGACGTTGTCGCAGTGAACTGGCGCGGTCTTTACGTGCCGGGCGGGATCTCTGACGATGCGTTCGATGCTTGGGCTGAAAAGCTGAAGGCCGTTGCCGACAGCGACGAGTGGAAGCAGGCGATGGCAGACAACGGGCTTGCGCCGTTCACCAAGGTTGGTGGCGACTTCCAGTCCTGGATCGACGGTGTGATCGCCGAAACCCAGGACCTGTCGCGCCAGCTTGGCGTGATCCAGTAAAATGTCGCGGATTTCGGACCGCATCTTCGGTCTGGTCGTGATCCTTGTGGCGCTCGCGTATATCGCGGGCGCCATGCAGATACAGGCCAGTTTCCTGTCGGACCCGGTGGGGTCCAAGACCTTCCCGATCATGGTCGCCTCGATCGCAGTGCTTTGCGGCGGCATCATGATCTTCCGACCAGACGCAGAACCCGACTGGCCCGAGGGCCGGACGATCCTGTCGCTGGGATTCTCGGTTGCCCTGCTTGTGGCCTATTCCTATGCCCTCAAGCCGATGGGCTTTCTGATCCCGACGGCAATCGCCGCGGGCATCCTGAGCTATCAGATCTCGCCCCGCCCGATGTCTGCCGCCCTGTCAGGTTTGGGCTTGTCCGTGGGGCTGTTCGTTCTCTTCAAGTTGATACTGGGCCTCGGCCTGACGGCCTTTCCGAAAGGCATGCTGGGTTAGATCATGGATATCCTTGCCAATCTCCAACTGGGCTTCTCGATTGCCTTTTCACCCTGGACGCTGATGCTGGCGGTGATCGGCTGCTTTCTGGGCACGATCATCGGCGCGCTGCCGGGACTTGGCCCGTCGAACGGCGTCGCGATCATGATCCCGCTGACCTTCACTTTGGGGCTCGACGCGACAGCAGCGCTGGTGCTGCTAACCTCAATTTACTACGGCGCGATGTATGGCGGTCGGATCAGCTCGATCCTGTTGAACATTCCCGGCGACGAACCTGCGCTGATGACCACACTCGACGGCTATCCGATGGCCAAACAGGGCAGGGCAGGCGATGCGCTTGTGATCTCGGGCGTCGCATCGTTCGTGGGCGCGTTCCTGGCAACCATCGGCCTCATGCTGCTGGCGCCGCTGCTTAGCAGGATCGCCTATCAGTTCGGCCCGGCCGAATACTTCGCGCTCTACATCCTGGCGTTTTCGACGCTTGGCGGCATTTCCTCGAACAACCAGGCCAAAGCGGCGCTGGCGTCCTGCCTGGGTTTGATGATCGCAATGATCGGGCTTGATCCCAATTCCGGGATGCCGCGCCTTACCGGCAACAACCTGCACCTGATGGACGGTGTCGATTTCCTCGTTGCCATCGTCGGCCTTTTCGCGGTGTCCGAGGTGTTCTTCTTCATTGAAAGCCACGGCAAAGCCGGAGCACTTGGCGTGAAGCTGGACAAGGTAACAATTCCCTGGGCTGATATCTGGTCGACCCGCTGGACGATGCTGCGTTCGTCTTTGCTTGGCTTCATCGCAGGTGTCCTGCCCGGAGCAGGCGCCTCGCTTGGCAGTTTCATGACTTACATGATGGAAAAATCCATCGCGGGCGAAAAAGGCGGCTTTGGCACGGGTGTGCCAAAGGGCGTCGCGGCGCCTGAGGCCGGTAACAACGCCGCCGCGGGCGGCGCCTTGGTCCCGATGCTGACGCTCGGTGTGCCGGGGTCGGGTACGACCGCGGTTCTTCTGGCGGTGCTGATGACGCTGAACATCACGCCCGGCCCCACGCTGTTCACCGACCGCCCCGATGTGGTCTGGGGCCTGATCGCTTCGCTCCTGAACGCGAACTTCGTGCTGCTTGCGATGAACGTGCCGATGGTGAAGATCTTCGTTCGCGTGCTGCAGGTGCCGCCGGCCATCCTGATGCCCGGGGTGACGATGATTTCCTTTGTCGGTATCTATTCGCTGACCGGCAGTTATTTCGACCTGATCCTGGTGGTCGCGTTCGGCGCACTCGGCTACGTGCTGCGCAAGCTTGACGTGCCGACGGTGCCGGTGATCATGGGAATCCTGCTTGGCAACCAGATGGAAAAACAGCTGCGCGACGCGATGGTGCTGTCGGACGGGGACTGGACCTATTTGCTGTCGTCAGGGATCGCGGTAGGGCTTCTGACCGCCGCAGTTCTGGGGTTCCTTGCGCCGATGTTTCTGCGTCGGTACATGACCAAGCCGCAGGCGATCAGTGACTAGAGTTCTGATCCCCTCGGGCGCACTGGGCCTCGGCTATGACAAGGCGGCGCTGGATCGCGGCATCGCGGCGGGTCCCGATATCATCGCCATCGACGGTGGTTCGACCGATAGCGGACCCAGCTACCTGGGTCGCGGCGTGTCGAAATACTCCCGCGCCTCGACGCGGGTGGAATGGCAGGGGCTGATCGAGGCGCGAGCTCGCGCCGGCGTGCCGCTGGTGCTGGGCACCGCGGGCACTTGCGGCGCGGATTCGGCAGTTGACTGGTTGGTCGGCATCACCCGCGAAATCGCCGAAGCCACTGGCCAACGCCTGAGGATTGCGACGCTCAAAAGCGGGCAGGCACCGCAGACCATGACGAAGGCGCTGCGCGACGGCCGGATCACGCCGCTGACCCCGGCGCCCGAGATTGACGAGGCGCTGATCCTGAGTTGTACCAACATCGTTGCACTTGCCGGGGCCGAACAGATCGCCGCTGCGATCGACACCGGCGCCGATATAGTCATCGCCGGCCGCACCACCGACACCGCGATCATCGCGGCGCTGCCACTGGTGCAGGGTTGCCACCCCGGCGGCACATGGCATGGGGCGAAGATCGGCGAATGCGGGGCGCTATGCACCACGAACCCGGCCTCTGGCGTCATCATGGTGGATTTCGACGAAGCGGGTTTCACGATCCGCCCGATGTCCGAAACCGCCCGCGCCACGCCGCATACCGTCTCGGCGCATATGCTCTACGAGAACAGCGACCCGTTCATCCTTTACGAGCCCGGCGGGCATCTTGATGTGACCGGATCGAAATACACCGCGCTTGACCGCCACAGCGTCCGCGTCGAAGGCTCTGAATGGGTGCCTTCGGACCGTTACACGGTCAAGCTGGAAGGTGCGCGCCAAGCCGGATTCCAGACCGTCGCGCTGGCGATTCTGCGCGATCCCCGGTATGTCGAGAACGCGCAGGCGTGGTGTGACGATATTCACCGCCGCACGACGGAAAAAGCGGTCGATCGGCTGAACCTGAAGCCCGGCGATTTCACACTGGAACTGCGTCTGATCGGCCAGAACGCCACTCTTGGACCGCTGGAAATCAATCCTTCGGTTCCGGTTGAAATCGGGGTTCTCGGTATCGTGACGGCCCCGACCGAGTCGCTGGCCGAAGAGATCGGGAAAATGCTCAACCCCTATCTGCTGCACCATTCGTTGACCGAGGACGAAGAGATGCCGACCTTCGCCTTCCCTTTTTCCCCGGCTGAGATTCAGCGCGGCGCGATTTATGAATTCTGCTTGAACCACGTCCTGCAACTTGATGATCCGATGGAAGCTTTCCGTCTGGAAGTAATCGAGGTGGGGCCATGACGCGACTGGGCGATCTGGTCGAGAAAGTCCGCTCAAAGAACGCCGGCCCGTTCTGGATGACAGTGGATATCTTCTGCGGCACCCCAAAGGCCTTCGCGCAAGTTTCTGCGCTCGATACCGGCCGGATCGCGGCGTTGTTCCAAACCGATGCAGCGCAGATCCGCCGCTTCGACATTGCCGACCTCAACGTGGTGAAGTTCAGTTTTCCACGACCACAGGTTCAAGGTTCAATCCATGACCGCGACATGCATGGCGCGGCCTTCGGGGTGCTTCTGGCGGAACTCGAACTCTGACCGACAACATTATTTGTCGCCAAGTATCCTCGGGGGTGAATTTGCCCGGAACGGGCGAAGCGGGGGCGGACAGCCCCCGTCCTACAACTCGGTATCCAGCCAGATCGTCACCGGCCCGTCATTAACCAGGCTCACGGACATGTCGGCGCCGAATTCCCCGGTCTCGACAGGCACTCCCAGTGCCGCCATATCGCGGGCGAAGTCGTCGTACAGCGTTCGCCCCAGTTCCGGTGCGGCGGCCGACGAAAATCCCGGCCGGTTCCCGCGTGATGTGTCTGCGGCCAGCGTGAACTGGCTGACGACCAGAGCAGCGCCGCCGGTCTCGAGCAGCGACCGGTTCATCCGGCCCATATCATCGCGGAAAATGCGCAGTTTGCTGATCTTTCTCGCCAGCGCGGTCCCGACGGATGCGTCGTCACCTTGCATCGCACAGACCAGCACCAACAACCCCGGTCCAATCTGGGCTGTTCGGGTGCCGCCGATGCTGACCGAGGCTTCGCTGACTCGCTGCACCAGCGCATGCATCGACCTAAAGCTCCGCCGCCCATGGTGGGTTGGCACCGGCACGAGAGACGGTGATTGCGGCAGCCCGCATTCCCAGATCCAGCGCTGCGCGCAGCGTATCGGCGTCAAGTGCCGCGATGCCGGCCTTGTCGGTCACCCCCGCCCTGTGAAGGGCTGCAAGGATACCTGCGTTGAACGTGTCGCCTGCGCCCACTGTGTCGACGACTTCGACCTGTCTTGCGGCCATCGTAACGCCGTGCCTGGCGCTGTAGGCCGTAGCCCCCTTCGCACCCTCGGTCACGAAAACCGCTTTTGGACCGCGGTCCAGCACGCTGTGCGCGAGGTCCTTCAGCGTCCCCGCACCGTATAGCCATCGCAGGTCCTCATCGGACAGTTTGACCAGATCGGACAGGCCGATCATACGGTCGATCCGTGCACGGTAAGCCGCCTCGTCCGCAATGAATCCCGGTCGCACGTTAGGGTCCAGCATGATGACGCGGGCATTCGCCTCGCGGGCCTGAAGCGCCTCGTAGGCTGCGCCGCAAGGGTCGACGGCCAGACTGATACCGCCCAGAAACAGTGTTCCGACATCGCCCGGGAGGGTCGGCAGGTCCTCGGGCGTCAGCATTCGTCCGGCGGTATTCTCGTCGTAGAAGGCATAGCTTGCCTGCCCACCTGCCAGACGCACGAATGCCAGCGTCGTCGGTCGGTCCGAGATCACCGACAGCTCACACGACACTCCGCTCTCGGTCAGAGATGCGCGCAACATCTGGCCGAAAAGGTCGGACGACAGCCCGGACAGGAAGCCGCTTGGCGCCCCGAGCCGTCCAAGTGCCACTGCAGTGTTGAAAACCGCGCCGCCGGGATAGGGTGCGAAGGCATCCTCGCCCGCCGTCGTCTTGCGCGGCAGCATGTCGATCAGTGCCTCGCCACAGGTCAGGATCATCGCGCACTCCCAGTTAGCGTCTTGCCATTCGATAGCCGTAGCCAGCGGAGCGGGCAAGCTTTGACCTAGGTTAAAGTGACTCACGCTGGTTTGTGTCAGAATCGCAAGGTCTGCAAACCAAACTGAAGGAGGCGAAGATGGTCGACAAATCTATGGTAGGCGGCCTTTGGCCGCAGATGTTCGAACCTTTCCGCAATTTCGGAACCCGCGTCGCCGATTGGGTGGCGCCCGCTGCCGAGGCTTCGGCGAACGACAACACCTACCGGATCGCGGTGGAATTGCCGGGGGTCGAGGATAATGACATCGAGCTGTCGGTCGACAACGGCATGATCACCGTGAAGGGCGAGAAGAAGACCATTCACAACTAGAAAGGCGAGACCTGGTATTTTTCGGAACGGGCCTACGGGTCGTTCTCGCGCTCGTTTCGGCTACCAGCGGACGCCGACGAAGCCAAGGTCAAGGCCGATATGAAAGATGGGGTTCTGACAATCACGGTTCCCAAGTCAGAGCCGCAGAAAGGCGGCAGCACCAAGAAAATCGCCATCGGCAAGGGCTGAGCGGCGGTCCGGTCCCGAACCTTGTCCGGGGCCGGACTTACCGAGCGGGGCGCATCGCGTCGCTGATTGCCATCGGAACCCTCCGCCCGCGCCCGGGCGAACCGCTTAGCGTGCCGTCCGAGATGATGACCTCGCCTCGGGACAGAACGGTTTCCGGCCAACCGCTGATAGTTGACCCCTCGAACGGGTTATAGCCGACGTTGTCATGCAGATCGTCGGCCCCGAAAGTGCGCCGCGCGGCTGGATTCCAGATCGAGATATCGGCATCGGCACCCGGTTCGATCCTCCCCTTTCGGGTCAGCCCAAAGATCCGGGCAGGGGCGGTCGCTGTCAGTTCGACGAATTTCTCGATCCCCAGTCGCCCCTCGCTGACCATCGCATGGAACATCAGCGGCAAACGAGTCTCCAGCCCCGGCATCCCGTTGGCGATCCGGTTGAAGGGTGCGTCACGCCCATGCGCAAACTTGCCGGTTTCGTCCATCCGGTATGGGGCGTGATCTGACGAAACGACCTGAAGGTCGCCTGATTCCAGTGCTTGCCAAAGTGCTGCCTGATCGTCGATCTTCCGCTGCGGCGGGCTGCACAGGTAGGCGGCGCCATCCATGCCGGGACGGTCGAGAATGTCCTCGGTCATGAAAAGATAATGCGGGCAGGTCTCGGCGCTGACCCGTACACTGCGGGCACGGGCATCGCGCACGATCGCAGCACCTTCTCGGGTCGAGACATGGAACAGCATCACCGGCTGTCCGGTGAAATCCGAGAACCTGCAAATCCGGTCCAGCGCTTCCGTTTCGGCCAGCCGGGGATGGGATTGCGCATGGTATTTCGGCGCAACCTTACCCTCGGCCAGCAAGCGCGCGGTCATGTGCCGGATCAGCCCGTCATTCTCGGCATGGAAGCAGACCAATGCGCCATGTTCCTTAGCAATTACAAGCACATCGAGGATCGCGTGATCGTCAAGCCGCACCTTGTCGTATGTCGTGAAGATCTTCAGCGAACGATGCCCGGCAGCGATCAGTTCGGGGATGTCCCGGCTCAGGTTCTCGCCTGTGACATCGGCAATGATCATGTGAAAAGCATGGTCGATCAGCGCGCCGCGTTCGGCAAGTCGGGCATAGTCCGCCACCACATCGCGAATTCGCTGGCCGGGATGCTGCGCCGCGAAGGACACCACTGTCGTAGTGCCCCCGAAGGCGGCGGATCGGGTGGCGCTTTCAAACGTGTCGGCATTCATCAAGCCGGCGCCCGAAACCTGCTCGATATGGCAATGGGTATCGACGCCGCCGGGCAGCACGAAGCGGCCGGTCGCGTCGATCTCGGATGCCGCTTCCGGCAGGTTCGGGGCCACTTCGCTGATCCGGTCGCCGACGATCGCGACGTCGGCCGCGAAACTGGCCTGCGCCGTCACCACAGTGCCGCCGCGGATCACCAGGTCTGCGGTATTTGGCGACATCGGCCCCTCTGCTTTGGTCCTGCGCCAAGTTTAGGGACCGCGGAACAATGTGAAAGGCTTTTCGACACCGGGCGGACCGCAGGGACTGTGCAATGCGGCATGAAACCGCTAACCCGGTCCCGAAAGGCAGCGGCCCATGACCATCTTCATCATCAACCCCAATTCCAGCCAGACCGTCACCGACGGCATCGACCGCGCGGTCGATCCGATGCGCGCGTCAAGCCCCGCAGCTATCGAATGTCGCACCCTGGCCGAAGGGCCGCCGGGGATCGAAACGCAGACCCACGTGGACAGTGTCGTAGCACCACTTCTGGCGCATTGCGCGCGGCTGGAGGATCAAGCTTCGGCCTTCATTGTCGCCTGTTTCTCGGATCCGGGACTGTCTGCACTTCGTCGGCAAAGCGTATGGCCGGTCGTCGGTATCGCCGAAAGTGCAGTGCTGACGGCAATGATGCTGGGCGACCGCTTCGGCATCCTGTCGATCCTGTTGGACTCGGTCCCGCGCCACCGGCAGTATCTGCAGGCGATGGGGGTCAGTGATCGGCTGGCGGGCGACCGGGCGCTGGATCTTGGCGTTGCGGACCTGACCGACCGGGTCCGGACGATGAAGCGGCTGCGGACGGTCGGCGCATTGCTGCGCGATCAGGATGGCGCGGATGTTCTGATCCTTGGTTGTGCCGGCATGGCGTCATATCGCGCCGAACTGGCGGCCGAATTGGGTTGCGTGGTGGTGGACCCTTGCCAGGCGGCAACGGCGATGGCAATCGGGCAGGTGGCACTGGCGGCAACAAGGGAGACAGCGCAATGAGCAGATTGAACGAGGATGCAAAGGGCGTCTACGTGATCGCGGTGACGCCGTTCAAGGCCGACGGTGCGCTGGATCTCGACAGCACCGACCGGATGGTCGATTTCTACCTTGACGCTGGTGCGACCGGCCTGACCGTTCTTGGCATCATGGGCGAGGCGCCCAAGCTGACGCCCGAGGAATCCGGGCAGGTGGTGGCGCGCATCCTGAAACGGGTTGCGGGCCGCGTGCCAGTAGTCGTGGGCGTGTCCGCACCCGGGTTTGCGCAGATGCAGACGCTCAGCGCTCGCGTCATGGACGATGGTGCGGCGGGCGTGATGATCGCCCCTCCCGGCAATTTGCGGACCGATGACCAGATCGTCGGGTATTTCCAGCAAGCCGCCGAGATCATCGGCAAGACCCCGTTCGTCCTGCAGGACTTCCCATTGGCAACCGGCGTGCAAATCGCGGTACCGGTCATCGCGCGGATCGTCGAAACCGTCCCGACCTGCGTCTGTCTGAAGCACGAAGACTGGCCGGGGCTGGAAAAGATCACGACGCTTCGCAAGCCCGGCACGCTGAACCGCCGGATCTCAATCCTTTGCGGCAATGGCGGGGTGTTTTTGCCCGAAGAGATGGAGCGGGGCGCGGATGGCGCGTTGACCGGGTTTGCCTATTCGGAAATGATGGTCTGGGTGGTCGATGCGCATGGCCTTGTCGATATCGTACGGGCGCATGACCTCTTTGACGCCTATCTGCCGCTGGCGCGGTTCGAACAGCAGCCGGGGCTGGGGCTCGCGGTTCGCAAATACGTGCTGGCCAAGCGCGGCGTGATCGCCGATGCGGCGATGCGCAAACCCGGCGCGCCGCTTTCGGCGCTTGGTCGGGCCGAGGTGGACCGGTTGATC
>JBBKVT010000473.1:0-14368 GCA_037968535.1 Paracoccaceae bacterium | reverse complement strand
AAACGCTGTCAAATGTTCGCAATGCCGCTGCGGAAATCAGCCAGATCGTCACGCTAACCGGTCGAACCGAACCAGACGTGATGACCTGACCGATCGATGACATCTGCATACCCCACGCTGTCAAAGAGCGAGCTGCAGCGGCTTTCCCGTTCTGAATGCTTATCTTCGGTCGATCTGAACGACTAAATAAGTTGATAGCAGCTCCTCGGCCTTATCCGTCAGGCGCAGAGCTCCAGTCCAACTGAGGTGGTCGCCATCCTGGAATAAAAGTTCTTCGCCGTCCATGAGGGGACAGAGGGTTGCTCCGCATATATCAGCAAAGAACCGTTCATAAGAGATGTTGCCGCTGGCGTTTGCAATTTTGTTAAGGATGGGATCATAAGTTGCGCGTTGAATATCCGCTTCAGAGCGAGCCATTCCAAGCTTGATTTCCGGGACGAATCTCAGCCGGCGCAGTTGGGATAGCAAATGCAAATCAGGTCCGCTGGGAACATCGTCAAGCAGCACGAACTGAGTATTCGGCATGGCTTCGGAAAGCCTGCGAAGGCCATTTTCGGTGGCGATTTTGTTGTACGCGCTGCCAGAACCATCATAGCCATCATCAGTCCACAAGTCGCCTTCGCGCTTGTAAGTATAGCCGGTCATCGCGTGTTGCCAGTATCCAGTGATGAAAATCACGGAAATCTCTGGATGCGCGGTGACGAATTTGACAAGAGCAGTAGCAAGTTTGTGCTCGCGGGCGCTGCCATTGCGGAAGACGCCAATGAGAGGGCGGAAGCCGGGCTGGTAAATTGATATCCCGACATACCGAGCTTTTCTGCCGCGGCAAAGATTGCAGGGCTTACGGCGTCAGCGTGGCTATCGCCGACAAGCGCAAAGTGAGGGGTGGCTGCGAGATCCCCAAGTCGGCAGATATCGTTTCTTCGAACACGCTTGACGGTCACCAAATGGCAATCGCGACGGTTGTGCAAGAAGTCAGACGATACCAGCATCGCATTCAATGTGTTCAATCTGTCTGGGACGCGGGCAGGAAAACCATCTGACATGGTCGTCAAAGTGTTTGCGCCAACGATAACAAGCACGACAGAAAGCGAGAATACAAAAACCTTTTGGCGCGGGAGAAAGGCGCGATTGCGCGTGGGCTGTTCAATAAAACGCCAAGAAAGATAGGACAGAACAAAAGCAATAGCGACGCATATTGCACCTTGTGCGGGGCTCAGGTCCTCACCATTCGTGTAATAGACAAAAACAATGACGGGCCAGTGCCACAAGTAAAGTGAATAGGAAAGCTGCCCCACAAAAACCAGCGGTGCTGTTCCCAACGCGCGCGCAACCAAGGAAGACGGATGCCTACCGGTTGCGATGAGAAGCAGCGAGCCAAACACCGGAAAGAGCGCGGTGAGGCCAGGGAACGGAGTTTCAGGACCAAAGGTAAAAACAGGGATGACAATTAGCATAAGACCGAGGAACGCGGCGGCCGATATGAATGTTCGGTCGTTAGGCAGGGTCCAGCCGCGCACCATCGCTATCGCCAAGATAGAACCGAGCAACAGTTCCCAAGCCCGAAGGTGGGCCAGATAGAAGGCTGCGGTGGGATTGGAATGGACTGAAAGCTCTGCAAACGCGAGCGACATAGCCACGAGAGAACCTAAAACCCACAGCAAGTATTTGGGGGCAAACACTTTATAAAGTGCCCAAAGCAGTATGGGAAATAGAACATAGAACTGTTCTTCCACACCCAATGACCAAGTGTGTAAGAGCGGTTTGAGTTCTGACGCTTCAGCGAAATAGCCCTCTTGAGCGTAGAACCAGACATTTGCAACGAAAGTGGTCGCAGAAATTGCGCTTTTCGAAAAGCTCTCAAGGTCGCTAGGGATCAGGATGATCAATGACACGCACATCGTCGCAAAAATCATTGTGAAGAGTGCAGGGAAAATACGGCGGGCGCGCCGCTCATAGAAATTTAAGATCGAGAAACTGCCTGCTTCAATGTCCTCGTACAGTATTGTTGTTATCAGAAATCCCGATATGACAAAGAAGACATCAACACCGACAAAACCCCCTGGAAGACCAAGCCCAGCATGATAAATAACCACAGGAACAACGGCAATTGTCCGCAGGCCGTCAATATCTGGGCGGAACTTCATCGACAACTTCCAACGGATGCGGTGGATTCGACTGATCGCGGCAACACACTCAGCGAACTACTATGCTGGGGTTTGATGTTGCAAGGTCTGGCGTGGCCATTCATTCGGTTGTCTTGCCATTGCTCCAAGTTCCGCTTGGGGGTGCTGGGATAATTCAGTTCCGCGCGGCAAATATTGGCCGAGAGCCTAATGGTGTTTTCCTTCGACCTGAATTATCACGGCGCAGCCTCCGCCCCACTTCGCTCGCTTTCGACTCGGCGCGACCGGGAACATCGGCGCCCGACAGAACGTCGTCAGGCCCCGGTGCCACCTTCAAATCGGCAATCAAGCTCACGCCGCTTCGCGTTTAAGCGCCTGCGCCATGCAGTGAATGCCCCCGCCAGTTTTCGAGATCTCCGACATATCGATAGCCGCCACTTCGAAACCGCGTGCCCTCAACTGCCCGATCAAGTTCGACGAAATTGTCGGCGCAATAACCCGGTCCTGCCCCAGCGACATGAAGTTGCAACCCAGCGCCATAGTGTCCCGGAACGGAACGTCAATGATCTCGTGGCCTTTACCCTTGAGCCAGTCGACGATGCCCGGTTCGGTGGAGTCCAGACAGACGGCGGTCAGCTTCGGGGCGATCGGCACTACCATCAGGTCGATATGCACATAGTATTCGTCGATGAAGGCCAGCCGGGTTTCCCAGCCTTCGGCCTCGAACCAGCTTTGCACCTGCCTCGCGCCTTCTTCTTGGGTGCGTGCGCCGCCGCAGCCGATCAGCACGCAGCCTTCCTCGATCACGTTGAAATCGCCGCCCTCGAAGGTGCCCGCGGTTACCATATCGTAGATCGGGATACCAAGCTTTTCATAGGTGCGGATGGCCGCGTAATTCTCGCCGCGCCTCCACCAGTTCGCCATCGCGGTGATGATCGCGCCATAGGGCGTCATCACAGAGCTATCACGGGCGTAAACCTGCATTGGCAGCTCTGGCGTGGGCGCGTGCATATGCACCTTCACCCCGAAATGTTCATAAGCCGATACCAGTTCGGCATGCTGCGCCTGCCCGACCTGCACGTTGCAGGGGGCCTCGCGTAGGTACTTGCGCGACAGTGACGAGGTGGACAGATGCCGTAGGTGTGCTGGTGATCCTAGCAAGACATCAGTCAGTGGATCGGTTTCGTTGCGAAAGCCCCATCCCTCCAGCGGCTTGGTGCCGCCCTTAAGGTTGCGGCGTTGCAGGCTGAACGGTTCCGAGCCGTGTCGATAGGTCTGCATTCCAAACTTCTCCTGTTTCAGACATCGGGCAGGGTGGATGGTATCCACCAATCGCGCCCGCGCGGGGTTGTGACATATTCCGGCCAGCGAAAATGAATGGGCGGTGGGTAATCGCAGAGTGGCGCCGTCCAAGCCGAACCGCCAACTCCGCCGCCGGTGCGCTGTTTGAACTCTGCCATCGCGGCATCGCGCGCGGCTGGGTCTTCCAACAGGCGCAGGGCCGAGAGCGCCAGGACCTTTGCTGCTGTCTGCACCATCGGATCTATCGTGGCCGCTATGCCGCCCAAGGCGTTCATCACCCAAGCAGGATGGGCCTGTCCGGCCGCAGCCTTCAATGCGGGGCGGGCGATGTAGAACCGCGCGGTTGGCGCATGCCAAGTCATGTCGGTGTAGTCATCCGAGGTGGAATTCAACTGCGAAGGCGGCAAATCGCGGCGCATGATCGCTTCCGCCTCTTGCGGATCGATCAGGCGGCTCAACTCGTCGATGAAGGGCTCGGGCATGGGTTCCATGCCAAGCTCCGACTGAATCTGACGTGCCACGACTTTGGCTGCGGTATCCCATACCGGTGCGCCAACCGCCTGCATGGCCTGCCAGACCGTTGTAGTCATCGCGTGATTGGCCAGCCCGGGGCGCGATTTGCAGACCCAATGCCGCTCATACCGGCACCCGGTCATCGCGGCGGCGGCGGTCGCGTTGCGGTCCAGCGCCGCTGTGACCTGATCCGCCATCGCGATCGTCGGTACACGGATCATATACTGCACTTCGGCCAGACCAGCAGGCAGATTGTCCGCCGTGGCCTGGCCTGCGGTCAGGATCGCTTCTGAAATCGACCAGCCGCCTTGGTGCGGCAGCATTGCATCGCGCAGCGCCTTCGACGATTGGTACATCGTCATCAGCGCATCATTGGCGCCGGGCGCGCGCACCGCGGAATGCGACTGTGGAATTGGCGCGCCGTCATGCACGCCCCAGGTTTCCGGCGCATCGCAGACAAACCGACAAATCATCGAATAGGCCGCGCCGCAATGCGTGTCGAGCCGCACGGTGTTGCACATCGGCAACATGTAGAACGGATGAAACGACAGCATCGCCGCCAACCCGTCGTAATAGCCCTTGGCGGCATGGATCGGCTTTGACCCGCGAACCTTTTCGGCCGGTTCACCGGTAAATCTAAGCCCGCCGTGGATGCCGTGCCGCTTCATCGCGGCCTTGGTTGCCAACAGCCCACCGAGCCCAGCGATCCCAAGACCGGAATGCGGATCGGTATGCCCACCCGCCGCATAGCCAAGACCAGCGCGCGGGGCACGACGGGGAAGCGCTGCCTGACAGTTGCCCGGCACTGCGTCATACTCGGCATACATCCCGATCACCGGTGGCTCGCCTGCGCCCTTGCCTGAGTCATTCGTCCATTCGGCGCAAAAAGCGGTCGGCATGCCGCCCGAACCTTCTTCCACGGCAAAGCCTTCGCCGCGAAGGGTTTCAACATACCAGGCGGCAGAGCGGTACTCGCGCCAAGCAGTCTCTCCGTAGTCGAAAATCCGGGCAGTCCAGTCAGACAAGGTGGGCGCGCTGGCGTCGACATGGCTGATGGCAAACGACTGGGCGGCGGACAGCGGCATATAATTCTCCTTGCCCCAGAATTACATGCGACTCGGTGCACTCAAAAAGTGAAACCTTTTCGTGGCATCGGCAAACGATTTTCACGGAAAGGCTGGATCAGACCGTAGTTTCGGGCAATTCTCGCTGCAAAGATAGGAGGACCGGTGGCCCGCATTCCGTCAACCCAGGCGCTGAAAGCGCTGGAAAGCTTTGCCCGCCTCGGCACAGTCTGGCGGGCCGCAGACGAGCTTAACCTGACGCGCAGTGCGGTCAGCCATCAATTGCGCCTGCTGGAACGCGATCTCGGCTTTTGCCTGTTCAGCCGCATTGGCACGCGGATCGAACTGACCCCGCAGGGGCAGGCCTATGCTGCGGATATCCGCAGTGCGCTTTCCGCGATAACCGCCTCTGCGTCGCGCAATGCCGGGCGCGGGGTCAGCGGATCGCTGACGGTCAGCTGTACGCCGGGGTTCGCGTCGTCTTGGCTTTGCACAAAGATCGGGCGCTTCCGTGATGCCTGCCCGGACGTTGAATTGCATGTCGTCACCCCGCGGCGCCTAGACGACGTATCCACGCCCGGCGTCGACCTGTTCATCGCCTTTGGGGCGGGCAATCTGCCCGAGATGCAGGTCGAACTGCTCAAAGAGGTGGAATTCACGCCGCTTTGCAGCCCGGCGCTGCTCAACCGGATTGGCATGTCCGAACCCGCCGACGTGCTGCGCGCGGGGCTGTTGCATCTGTCGGATTACGACGATTGGCAATCGTGGTTCCGACTGGCCGGTCTCTATGAGGATCGCGCTCGCTCTGGCGTGGTCTTTTCAGACATGAATCAGATCTACGCGGCATCTCTGGCGTCACAGGGGATTGCGATGGGCGACGAATTCATCTGCCACGAAGCGATGGCAACGGGGCAGTTGGTGCGCCCGTTCGACCTGGCGATCCGCTCTCTTCGGTCTTATCATCTGGTGGTTCCCAACGAAAAGGCAGGCGACCCTGCGGCCGACGCTTTTAGAGGATGGCTACGGGCCGAAATGCTCGGCGAAAAAATTTGAATAACTCCCGACCGACATTGGCCTGCCTTGGGATGACGAGGCTCCCCGCGACTTTCATGGGGCGCTCCCAGACTTCAAGTAGCGGATGAAGGTCTTGCACGCAGGCGGCAGGGTTGCACCGCGCTTGGTGACAATCTCGATGGGTGTGGGCAGATCGTAACGGCCATCCATGACCGACTTCATACGCCCGCTTTTCAGCCATTGCTCTGCGAAAGAATGCGGAAGATAGCCGATGAATTTCCCGGTCAGGATCAGCAGCGCGATGCCTTCTACCTGATGCGCAGTCGCATTGGAATTTCTGCCACGCGACAGCGGCGAAAATCGTTCCTCTTTCAGATAGGCGCGCTTGGCCATCGTCGCCTGACGCAGAAGATCTTCCTGAACGTCCGGGCGTGTCGCGTGAAACAGGGGATGACTCACACCGCAGTAAAGTCCGATCAACTCGCGCCCGAGTTCGGCATAGCGCAGGCCGGGCTTGTGAACATGAAAGACGCCAACGCCCACCGCGATCCGGCCATTAAGCACGCCAGCTTCGATGTCGTCGGGCGCCATTGAATGTAGCTCGATGCTGACTTGCGGTGCGGCCGAGATGAATCGCGACAGTGCACTCACGATGGGGGCGTTTTCGTTGGACACCCAGTTGTCGATCACGCCCAGAGACAGATTGCCGACGAGGGGACCCACCGAGCCGTTGACGGTTTCGGTAAATTTGCTGAGCGACTGAAACAGTTGCTGCGCCGCAAGATACACAACCTCGCCTTTTTCGGTCAGCTGGAACCCGCTGCGACCGCGTTGGCACAGACGCAAGCCGAGCCGGGCTTCAAGGTCGGATATTTGGCGCGAAATGGTAGAGGTCGAAACGTTGAGCGCCACTTGCGCAGCGGAGAAACCCTTTTGTCGCACCACGATCATGAAGACATGAAGCAGGTGCAAATCGGCTTTGGACAACTGGCCTGAAAGCATTCCGAAATTTACTTGTATGTTTATGCAAATACAATCCTGCTGACTGTCATTTATCCTCATGACGGTTTCTGCGTCACTTGCTGCAATTGAAACCGCTATGCAGAGGCCAAATGATTCACGCAGAGCTGTCGAGCACAACACGTTGGGGTATTGAAAATGACTATGGGCTGCTGACGGATGTACTGCTTGGCAAGCCCGAGTATTATCGTTGGGTCGAGGCCGGCCCGCTGATCGGTCGCACATTGGCAAATGCCGACAAAACTGGGGCGAAGTTCGACCTGCAGTTGGCGATGGCGCAACATGCAGAAATGGTTTCGATCTATGAAGAAAACGGTGTCAGGTGCCACTATCTGGCAGCCGAAGAAGTGCTACATCGCAACTTTTTTGCGCGGGATTCTTCGGCGATGACCCCCTGGGGCGCGCTAATCTGTCATATGCAGTTGAAATGCCGTCGCGCCGACTATGTCTCCGCAATCCAGTTCTATCAGGCGCATGATATTCCGATCTGGAAATTCGCAACGGCCGGCCATTTCGAGGGGGGAGATTTCAATATCCTCGAACCAGGGCGTGTTCTTATCGGCTACTGTGGCGAACGGTCGGAAAGGGAAGGTTCCGAGCAGATCGCGACCTTTGTTCGCGCCGAAGGCTGGGAGGCGGTAGTCGCACCTATCAGCCGCGAGTTTGTGCACATGGATGGGCTGATTGTGCCTTTGGCAGAAAAGCTGGCGGTAGCCTGTATGGATGCCATGGAACCTTGGCTGGTCGAGGTGGTTCGCGGCTGGGGTATCGAGATTGTCGACGTGGATTACCGTGAGGCAAAGAATTTAGGGGTCAATTTGGTGGCGCTTGGTAATGGCAAGGTCTTGTCGATGAACGGTGCCAAGGATTTGAACGCCAAGATGCGAGCACTTGGCTTTGAGGTCTATGACCCGGATATGTCGATGTTCACGCTGGGCGGTGGTGGCGTACACTGCCTATGCCAGGCCCTTCACCGTGAAAATGCCTGACGCCATCGAAGCCTGGCGCCGGCCATCGGGCGGATGCAGGCCGATACCGACGCCGGGGCCTTGAGCAATTTCATTTTCCGTTGCGGCTAACTTAATTCAATTGTCAGTGAACGTGGCCGATCGTAGGCTGCCAGAAAACAAGGGGGAAATGCAGATGAACAGACGTGCCGCCGAAATCGGCGCACAAGGCATCAGCAAGAACTTCGGGCGCTTCACCGCACTTCAGGACGTCACAATGACCGTGGGTCGGGGCGAGTTTCTGACTCTGCTTGGTCCCTCCGGTTCGGGCAAGACCACATTTCTGATGATCATGGCAGGGTTCGAGGCGCCGACGACCGGCAGGCTGACGCTTGACGCAGTCGATGTCACGACATCGCCCGCCGAATCGCGTAGCTTCGGGATGGTGTTTCAGGGATATGCGCTTTTCCCGCACATGACAGCTGAACAGAACATCGCTTTCCCGCTGAAAGTGCAGCGCCGCAACACCAATGACATCCAGCGCCGCGTGGCAGAGATGGTCGAGATGGTGGGCCTGAGCGGGCATGGTCACAAACGTCCCGCAGGCCTGTCAGGCGGGCAACAGCAGCGCGTCGCCCTAGCGCGAGCACTGGCCTATGATCCGCCGGTCTTGTTACTGGACGAGCCGTTTTCGGCGCTGGACAAGAACCTCCGTGGACAGATGCAGGACGAGGTGCGCCGCCTACACCGCGAGCTGGGCACCACCTTCGTCTTCGTGACGCATGACCAATCCGAAGCCTTGGCGCTATCGAGCCGGGTGGCGATTTTCAACCAGGGCATCTTGCAGCAGATTGCCGCGCCCAAGGACATCTATGAAAGCCCCGCGAACCGCTTTGTTGCCGAGTTTCTGGGCGATATCAATATCTTGCCTTTGTCTGACGTGTCCGCCACGACCACTGGCGCGAAATTGTCCTTCGAAGGGCAAAACCTGCACGTCGCAAACAGTCAGGGCACGCCAAGCCGGTCGCTGGCCGTGCGCCCCGAATACATGTCGCTTTGCATGAGCCAACCCACCAGCGGCAACGCGATCAACGCCACTTTGCGCGATCTGACCTATCTGGGGGCAGAAACACGTATTTCACTGACGACCCCCGGCGACGTGCCGCTGACGCTTTCAATGCCGACCGCAGAACTTCCGCAGGGTCTGGGCGTCGGCGACCTCGTCTGGGTAGCCTGGCCAAGTGATCGGGGGATATTTCTTTGACGTGCTGACCGCAGGCCCGTCCAGGCAATCGTTTTAAGACAACAAAAAGGGAGACTGACCATGAACGCCAACTTCGAAGCCGACCAGATCGAGCTACTTGCCGACAAAGCCCGCGCAGGCGACATCTCGCGCCGCCGTTTCACACAACTTGCGATCATGCTGATGGGCACGACCGCTGTCAGCCTGCGCGGGACACCCGTTTTAGCCGCGTCCGGCGAGCTGGTCTTTGTCAACTGGGGCGGCGACGCAATCACGGCCTATGACACTGCCTATGGCGTGCCATTCCTCGCTGAAACCGGAATTACCGTATTGCAAGACGGGTCCGGCCCCAGCGAAGGCGCGATACAGGCCCAGTTCGAAAGCGGCAAGCCCGCCTGGGACATCGTCGATGCCGACCCGTTCTCAGCCCAGACGCTGGGCAAGAAAGGCATGATGGAGCCAATCGACTACAGCATCGTGGACAAGGCAAAGACCCGCGAAGGATTTGGCTGGGAGTATGCCGCGTCGAGCTATTTTTTCAGCTATATCATAGCCTACGATGCCACGAAGTTTGGTGATAACCCGCCGAAAAGTATGGCGGATTTCTTCGACATCGAAAAATTCCCTGGCAAACGCGGAATGTACAAATGGGGTGCGGCCATGTGGGAAGCGCTGCTGCTGGGCGACGGCGTGGAGCCAGCAGAGCTCTACCCCTTGGACATCGAGCGGGCTCACAAGAAGCTGGCGGCGTTCAAGGAAAATGTCGTGTCCTTTTGGGGAGGCGGAGCCGAAAGCCAGGCTTTGCTGATGAACGGCGATGCCTCGATGGCGCTGATTTGGTCGACCCGCGCCAAGGTTTTGGCGACGGATTCGGGCGGCGACATCGATTTCATCTGGGATCAGGGTCTGATCTCACCAGGCTCGATGGCTGTGATCAAGGGCAATCCCGGAGGCGCCGAAGCCGCGATGAAGTTCATCGCCTCGGCGCAGGACCCGGCACGCCAGGCGGTGATGTTCGAACTTTTGGGACAAGGCCCTGCGAACCCCGCCGCCGACTCGCTTCTTCCGGCCGAAGACGCAAGGTTCAATCCGGTCGATCCGGCCAATTTCGCGCTGCAGATACCGCTGGATATGGAGTGGTATGAGGCAAATTACGGGGCCGCGCTAGACGCATATCTGGCGATCATCTCGGCATAATTGATCCTCCGCCCCCAGGTCACGCGCCAGGGGGCGGACCGTTCTGAAAGTCCGGCATGCTCAGTTTTCCCCGATCCGCGTTGCTGCTGGTGCCTTTGCTTGGGTTTATGGTGCTTGCATACTTGGTGCCCTTTCTCGGCATCGTTCAGTGGAGTGTGACGCTGCCTGAACTCGGCCTTGGACAGTATCGCACTGCACTGACCGATCCTTTGGTGATTTCGGTATTTCTGCGCACGTTCCGAATCTGCGTGGTGGTGACGCTGGTGGCGGTCGTGGCCGCTTACATGATTACGCTTTTGTGGGTGCGCGGCACCCCAGCCCAGCGGTTGGCGGTAGAGCTATGCATCCTGATCCCGTTCTGGATTTCTGTTCTGACGCGGGCATTCGGCTGGCTAGCGCTTCTGTCGACGAAGGGCATCCTCAACACCTGGATGCAGTCTCTTGGCATTTTGTCCGAACCACTGACAATGGTGCGAAACGAGTTCGGCGTCGTGGTGGGTATGGTGCATTTCCTGATCCCGTTTGCCGCCTTTCCCCTGGCGTCGGCAATGCGCACGGTGGATGAACGGATCATTTTGGCCGCCCGAGGCATGGGGGCAAGCCGGGCTCAGGTTTTCGGACAGGTCTTCGTGCCGATGACAGCTGCGGGAATTCTTGGCGCGGGCCTTGTGGTCTTCGTCTTTGCACTGGGGTTCTTTGTCACGCCTGCCATCCTGGGCGGAGGACGCAGCGTGATGGCCGCAGAACTGATCTACCTGCGCATATTCCAAAGCCCGAACTGGGGCCTTGGGGCGGCGATCAGCGTGGTGCTGATGGTGGGGGTTGGTGGGCTGTTAGCCCTTTTGATGCGGCAGGTTCGTCCGGCGGGGCCAAGATGATTACCCGTCCCGGACGCCTTGCCGCCTGCATCGCCGCGCTAATTGCCGTGTTCCTCCTGATGCCCCTCTTCGCCGTGATCCCGGTGTCCTTTACGCCCAACCGCTATCTTTCCCTGCCGGAAGGCGACTGGTCGCTGCGGCATTATCGTGCCCTGCTGGAAAACCCGGCATGGATCAAAGGGCTGGGCCTTTCCATCGGGGTCGGCCTGATCAGTTCGATTTTGGCCACGGGCCTCGCGCTGCTCTTCAGCCTTGGCATCTGGATCGTGCAGCCGCGTTTTGTCGGTCTCTGGATGGGCATCGCGCTTCTTCCCATGGTCGCCCCGCCCGTAGTTTCGGCCCTGACGCTGTACTTCTTTCTGATCACGCTCAGCAAATTCAACAGCTTCATTGCGTTCGATACCTGGGCGGGCGTCGCGCTGGCCCATTCCGTGATGATCGCGCCCTATGCGGTGGTGCTGATCACCGTGGCGCTGGTGCAGGTGGATCGCCGGATCGACCTTGCCGCTCAGGGCATGGGGGCGGGCTTGGCGCGGCGCATTCGCGACGTCATCCTGCCCAATATCCGATTCGGCGTGATCTCGGCCCTTGTCTTGACCTTCGTGCTGTCATGGGAGGAAATCGGGGTCACATTGTTCATCACCTCGGTCAAGGCCGTTACCCTACCGCGTCTGATGTGGATGGGATTGCGCGACAATATCGACCCCGCGATTGCTGCGATCTCGGTAATCCTGATTGCCATTGTCGTGATGGTCGTTCTGGGCAAGACCATTCTGCAGCGCCGGACCGGAACTCTGCCGAAATGAGCTGCAGCACTGGCGAATGTCTGACTTTGCTTCTCAAGACCTACGGCGTTGAAGACATCTTCGGCATCTCCGACGCACACAATGTAAAACTGCACCGAGGGTTGGCCGGCAACTGCCTTCGCCATATCACGCCGCGCCATGAGCAAGGGCTCTAAGCCCCCCTCTAGAATCCGGACAATATTTCATTGGCGACACTTTGGTCATTGAGATAGCCGGAAATGCCGTGGCGGTTGTCCGTCTTATTTGAAATGGAATTTACGTTTTCGATTTTGGGATCAACAAGAAAGTTGGTGTCATTGAGCGGGTTCAAAGCGACGACATCCCGCTCATCATAATAATTCGACCAAGAGCCAACTGAAGCAGGAAATGCAATCGGCGCGAGGCGTTTGCGGATTGCTTGAATCCCAAGCGGGCTGCCAAGCGTTACAAATGTCGGCACATCGAAATCTGGGCGGTTCCGCAGAACCTGATAGCTGACCACTGATCCCAACGAATGACCGATGACAATCGTTGGCTGGTCATCAATCGCTTCACTGACCATGCGGTCCACTTCTTCTCGAACGAGGTCAAGTTCGAGATAAAGAAATACGTCGCGGGTAAACAGCTCCAGCGCGCCCGCAGTGATCCCATCTGAATGTGCGTCGATCGCCTTTATGATGGCCTGCACCCATTCCCAGTTGAGCGGGCCCTTCTCGCGCTGGTTGTCACCATATTGAGCGTCGACTTGATCGTCAGTGATAGCGAGGTCGGTGCGCATTTCATTGGCCAGTTCGGCTTGAAATCGAAGATAGGCGTCTTGTGTCTCGTTGCCCTTCGCCGTGATGTTGGACGCCGTCGAGACTTTGGACGCTTCGACCAGTTCGTCCAGTCGTTCGCCATAAAAAGGTAGCGAGACCCTGACATCCGGGGGTAAGCTAACGTCGGCGAGCTGTGCGCCCTCTTCCAGCGCGGCCCTCCATTCATCGCGAATTACATCCGGATCACGTTCGCCTTGCGCGCGCCCGTGAACCATAACCAGATGTTTCGGGATGGAAGCTTGGGCAATTTGCGGGCGAAGTCCGGCAAGAAGGCTGGCACCCGATAGCGCGAGTATTTCGCGCCGATCGATTTCGCATTTCATCAATTCACCTCAATTCATTATTGGTGATTGCTTGAAAAAGGATCTCGGCGCCCGGCGGATCGAAACTTGTCCACAAGTTGTCGCGTAAGAACGGTTGGGCAAGCACTACCGGTTCCGGCAGTTCCACACCCTTGACTCGCAATAGCTCCCAGCCCGACCGGATCATCGGGCAAAAGGGAATTGCACCTTCGAGTTGCTCGACCACCTCGGGTTCCGCAAGGGACTTGAGTGACAATAGTTCGGTGTCAAAGATTGGAATGCCAAGATCGTCGCGCATAATCCAGCGAACTGAATCTACCTTTACTGGCAATTTGGCATAAGAGTAAGCATAGGCTGCAAGGATGCCGAGCGTCGGATCAAATCCTTTCAATACTCGAATACGGTCGGCAAGCGCTGAAGCATTGGATTCGCGTTCATCTGGCGAGCCTGCAATCAAGAATACACCGTTGGCAGTGGCACCATTGACCAGAACGCGGAGCTCTCTGAGGCGAGTACGCAGATCCTGATCACTCTCGAATCTCCATTCCTCAGGTGTCAGTTCAAAGCTGACGCTTTCGACCCCTTCTGATCCAACGAAAACGTGTGTCACGAAGCGATGGAACACTGGCACGACAGCGCAACTTCCGTCGATGAACGCTAGAACCGCACTTGATGGTCCGACAAATCCCAGATCTACGCCTACCAGCGACGACGCCGGTCGATCAGTCACGCCGCCCAAGAATTCAACAGTGATACCCGGCGGCATGCCTACGTCGTTTAACTCCGCGCCATAGACTGCAATACCTGCGGTAGCGGATTGCAGGTTGAATTCTGAAGCGGGCATAAGCCAATCGGATGAGGTTTCCGCAACAAGGTCGCCGACACTTGCCGCGAGCGACCCTTCGTCAACAGATCCACCCGGCGATGCAATCGCCACGCCTTTTGAAGCCAACAAATAGGCGTATGTGTCTGCACTGGTTGTTGGCCTGCTCATTTGTGCAGGGCTTGGGATCGCCAGGCGCTTTGCTCGTCCGATGTAAATGTCGTCCGCCGAGGGCACCTCGGCGTCCGGCTCCGCATTCACTACCAAGCCGTAACCCTTGGCAAGACGTTTGGTCTCGGCGATAAGAAACGGTGCAAGCTTGCGGTTGGGAACAAC
>JBBKVT010000472.1:0-3300 GCA_037968535.1 Paracoccaceae bacterium | reverse complement strand
GGCCACCGCTCCGCCGCAGGCAAAGGACGTGCTGGTGGGTGCTGCTCAGATCACCGATGCACCCAGTATGCGGGTGTTCGACGCGCCTGCAGCGGCAGTGCCAACCGCGCATCTTCTTTCCAACGGAAACTACGGCGTCATGCTGACCGCAACGGGCGAGGGCTTCAGCCGCTGGCGGGATCTGGCGATCACCCGCTGGCGGGCAGAGGCGACACAGGCGGCACTCGGGTCCTTCGTCTTTCTGCGCGACGCGGAAACCGGAACGCAATGGTCTGCCGGGGTTCAGCCCATTCGGGTACAAGCCGCGCGTCACCGCACCGTCTTTAGCGAGCATCAGGCCGCCTTCACCTGGCAACTTCCGCGGTTTACCGCGATGACCGAGGTCGTCGTTTCCGCCGAGGACGATGCCGAGGCCCGGCGGGTGACGCTGACCAACACGGGGCGGCGCGCGCGCGAGATCGATGTGACCTCTTACGCCGAACTGGTGCTGGCTCCGCAATCGGCCGATCAGGCGCACCCGGCGTTTTCCAAGATGTTCGTGGTGACCGACTACCTGCCGGAACTTGGCGTCATAATCGCCACCCGCCGCCGCCGCTCGCCCAGCGATCCCGAAGTGTGGGCCGCCCATATAGCCGTCGTCGAGGGAGAGGAGACTGCCCCGATCCAATTTGAAACCGATCGGGCAAGATTCATCGGACGCGGGCGCAGCATCGAACAGGCGGCCATGGCAGAAGCGGCGCTCTCTGGCACGACCGGCACGGTGCTTGATCCGATCTTTTCGATCCGCCGCCGCGTCAGCGTTGCGGCAGGCGGCGTAACCCGCGTGACCTTCTGGACCATGGTCGCCGATGCCCCCGATACCCTTCTTGACCTTGTCGACCGTCACCGCGATTCGTCCGCATTCGCGCGGGCGGCCACGCTGTCCTGGACGCAGGCGCAGGTGCAACTGCGCCACCTCGGGATCACCCATGCCGATGCCGGCGATTTTCAGGCTTTGGGCGGCATGGTCATGCGGGACGACGCGCGCTTGCGCGCCTCGACTGCACAGATCGTCACTGGGGCGGCACCGCAATCGGCGCTCTGGGCGTTGGGTATTTCGGGCGACCTGCCTATCGTTCTTTTGCAGATTGACGATACCCACGACATCGCCGTTGTGCAGCAGGTTCTGAGTGCCCACGAATATTGGGGGATGCGCCAACTTGCCGTCGATCTGGTGATCCTGAACGACCGGTTGTCGTCTTATGTTCAAGACCTGCAGATCGCCATCGACCGCGCTGTTCGCACTGCCCAGTCGAGACCTCAGGTTGACGGCATTCATGCCCCGGCAAAAGGCACCGTTTACACGCTGCGGTCCGATATTCTGAAGCCCGGCGCGCGGGAGCATCTTCTGTCCATGGCTCGCTTGGTCCTCGTGGCAGGGCGCGGCAGCATCGGCCAGCAACTGGCAATTCTGCCCGCGCCGCAAGAAACAACGGTCCCCGCCCCGATAACGCCGCCTCAGGTTCCGTCCGAACCGGCTCTGCCCGCGTTGGAGTTCTTCAACGGCACGGGCGGGTTTGCCGATCAGGGTCGCGAATATGTAACGGTCCTGCGCGATGTCATGACGACACCCGCCCCATGGATCAACGTCATTGCCAATCCGGGCTTCGGTTTTCAGGTATCGGCCGAAGGTTCTGGCCATATCTGGTCCGAAAACAGCCGAGAAAACCAGATCACGCCCTGGTCGAACGATCCTGTGACCGACCCAGCGGGTGAGGCGATCTACCTGCAGGATCTGGAAACCGAACAGGTCTGGACGCCGACCGCGTTGCCGATAAGGGGAAGCGGCACCTACATCGCCCGCCACGGTTTCGGCTACTCGGAGTTCGAGCATGAGAGCAACGGCATCGCTGCCAGCAGTGTGCAATTCGTGCCGCTGGATGCGCCGGTCAAGATCACCCGACTGACCCTGCGCAACACCGGCTCCACCGCGCGCAAGCTGTCGGTCACGGCCTACGCCGAATGGGTGCTTGGCACCTCCCGCAGTGCGACGGCGGCTTTCGTGGTCACGACGCAGGACCGCTCAACCGGCGCAATTTTGGCGCGCAACACCTTCAGCACGGCCTTTCCTGGACGCATCGCCTTCGCTGATCTTGGCGCAGACACAAGCAGCGTCACGGCGGACAGGGCCGAATTCATCGGCCTTGGCGGTACGCTTGTGGCCCCGGCAGCGATCAATGGCAGCCCGCTTTCCGGCCGCACGGGTTCCGCGCTAGACCCCTGCGCCGCCCTGCAACGCCGCGTGACGCTGGCTCCGGGCGAGAGCGTCGAGATCGTCTTTCAGATCGGCCAAGCCGACAGTGAAAGCGCCGCCAGCGCCCTAATCCAGCGGATGCGCGGCGACGATCTTGACGCGACGTTGCAGGCGGTGAAACAGCATTGGGCAGACCTGCTGACGACGGTACAAGTCACCTCGCCCGATCGGGCGATGGACATCATGCTGAACGGCTGGCTGATGTATCAGACATTGGCCTGCCGGATATGGGCCCGCGCCGGGTTCTATCAGGCGAGCGGTGCTTACGGCTTCCGCGATCAGCTGCAGGACGGCATGGCCCTGACCTTCAGCCGCCCGGACATGACGCGGGCGCATCTGTTGCGCGCGGCCAGCCGCCAGTTCCCCGAGGGCGACGTGCAGCACTGGTGGCTGCCACACTCCGGCCAAGGTGTTCGCACCCGCATTTCGGACGACCGCGTCTGGCTGGGCTACGGCGTGGCCCGCTATATCGCGGTGTCGGGCGATGAGGGCATTCTGGATGAGGCGCTGCCCTTCCTGCAGGGCCCAGCGGTCCCTCCGGACGCGCATGACGATTTCTTTCAGCCTTCGGTTTCGGACACCACGGCAAGCCTCTTCGAACACTGCGCCCGCGGCCTGGATCAGGCCATTGAGCTGACAGGCGAAAACGGCATGCCGCTGATCGGCACGGGCGACTGGAACGATGGGATGAACCGCGTGGGGGAAGGCGGGGAGGGCACCAGCGTCTGGCTCGGCTGGTTGTTGATCGCCACGATCGACATGATGGCCCCCCTTGCCGACAGCCGCGATCCCGCCAGGGCCGCAAACTGGCGGCGCCATGCAAAGGCGGTGCGCGAGGCGATCGAAACCCAAGGCTGGGACGGCGCATGGTACCGGCGTGGCACATTTGATGACGGCACGATCCTTGGCTCTGCCGCCTCCGACGAATGCCGCATCGACAGCATCGCGCAGTCCTGGGCCGTGCTCTCCGGCGCCGCCGATCCCGAACGCGCCAAGATCGCGATGGC
>JBBKVT010000471.1:0-2634 GCA_037968535.1 Paracoccaceae bacterium | reverse complement strand
CGCCGCCCCCGCACCGATACCGTCGACTGGGCCCGCGCGATCGGGCAGCGCTATTCCGGCCTGCCCTCGATCACCAAGCCCCCCGACTGGCGCCGCTACCCATATCCGTTCATTTACGGCCAGGCCGACGCGACCCTGTTCGACCATCAGAACTGGCGGCAATGCGCGTTGCAGGCGCTGGGGCAACGGGATTTCGAGGCGCTGACCACCGATTATTTCGAACGCGACGACCCCAAGCTCATCGAATTCATTGCCCGCCACATCCTGCCCCGCCGCGGCATCGACGCCCGACCCGACGAGATCCTGCTGACCCTTGGCGCGCAGAACGCGCTGTGGCTTTCGGCGCAGATCCTGTTGACCCAGCGGCGCACCGCGGCAATGGAAAACCCCTGCTATCCCGGCCTGCGCGACATCCTCAGCCAAACCCGCTGCAACCTCATATCAATCGATGTCGACGACGACGGCCTGCCGCCCGACGCGCTGCCGCCGGGGGGCGACGTCGTGTTCACCACGCCAAGCCACCATTGCCCGACCAATGCGACGATGCCGATCGAGCGCCGCCGCCGCCTGCTGGAGCTTGCCGACAAGCACGATTTCCTGCTGGTCGAGGATGATTACGAGTTCGAGATGTCGTTCCTGTCGCCGCCCTCCCCGGCGCTGAAATCGCTCGATAAGGATGGCCGGGTGATCTATATCGGCTCGTTCTCGAAATCGCTCTTTCCGGGCCTGCGTCTGGGCTACCTCGTCGGCTCGGAACCCTTCATCCGCGAGGCCCGCGCACTGCGCGCCACCGTGCTGCGCCACCCGCCCGGCCATATCCAGCGCACCGCCGCCTATTTCCTGTCGCTGGGGCATTACGACGCCCAGATCAACCGCATCGTTCAGGCCTACAAGACCCGGCGCGCGGTGATGGATCAGGCAATCCGCGAACACGGGCTGACCGTCGCAGGCCGCGACAGCTTCGGCGGCTCCAGCTTCTGGATGCGGGCTCCTGCGCATGTCAACACCTCGCGGCTTGCCCATGACCTGCGCGACAAGGGCGTACTGATCGAACCCGGCCGCATCTTCTTTGACCAACGCGACGGGCCGATGACCTACTACCGGCTGGCCTATTCCTCGATCCCTGCCGCCAAAATTCCGGCCGGAATCGCGCTGATCGCCACCGCACTGGCCCAAACTGGACCTACCTAGACCACGAAACTGGCCCTAACCCTGCTTGATACCGAAAGCGTAGTTTGCCCCCTGACTCTGCCGCCACGGCCACCGGCCCCATCCGAGGATCGCCCCCATGAAAATGACCACCGAAGAAGCCTTCGTCAAAGTTCTGCAACTGCACGGGATCGAGCATGCGTTCGGCATCATCGGGTCGGCCTTCATGCCGATCTCGGACAACTTCCCCGCCGCAGGGATCACCTTCTGGGACTGCGCGCACGAAGGCTCTGGCGGGATGATGGCCGACGGTTTCACCCGCGCGTCCGGCAAGATGTCGATGATGATCGCCCAGAACGGGCCCGGCATCACCAACTTTGTCACCGCCGTCAAAACCGCTTACTGGAACCACACACCCTTGCTGCTGGTCACCCCGCAGGCCGCCAACAAGTCGATCGGTCAGGGCGGTTTCCAGGAAGTCGAGCAGATGGCGCTCTTCCAGGACATGGTCGCCTATCAGGAAGAGGTCCGCGACCCGTCCCGCGTCGCCGAAGTCCTGAACCGCGTGATCCTGCAGGCGTATCGCCGCTCTGCCCCCGCGCAGATCAACATGCCGCGCGACTACTGGACGCAGGTGATCGACATCACCCTGCCCGAGATTGTCACGTTCGAGCGTCCCTCGGGCGGCGAAGATGCCATCGCCGAGGCCGCCAAGCTGCTGTCATCCGCCAAATTCCCGGTGATCCTGAACGGCGCGGGCGTGGTGCTGGCGGGCGCAATCCCGGCCTCGGCTAGGCTCGCTGAACGGCTCGACGCGCCGGTCTGCTGCGGCTACCAGCACAACGACGCCTTCCCCGGCTCGCATCCGCTCTTTGCTGGTCCGCTTGGCTACAACGGATCGAAAGCCGGGATGGAGCTGATTTCCCAAGCCGATGTCGTGCTCTGCCTCGGCACAAGGCTTAACCCGTTCTCGACCCTGCCCGGCTACGGCATCGATTACTGGCCGAAGGACGCCAAGATCATTCAGGTCGATCTGAACCCGGACCGTATCGGGCTGACCAAGAAGGTCACCGTCGGCATCGTCGGTGACGCCAGAAAGGTCGCCACTGCGATCCTCGACAAACTCAGCGCCGACGCAGGCGACGCCGGTCGCGCTGACCGCAAGGCCAAGATCGCCCAGACCAAATCGGCATGGGCGCAGCAACTGTCCAGCATGGATCACGAAGACGACGATCCCGGAACCACCTGGAACGAACGCGCCCGCACCGACAAGCCCGACTGGATGAGCCCCCGCATGGCCTGGCGCGCGATCGAGGCCGCCCTGCCGAAAGAGGCGATCATCTCCTCCGATATCGGCAATAACTGCGCCATCGGCAACGCCTACCCGACGTTCGAGGCGGGCCGCAAATACCTTGCCCCCGGTCTGTTCGGTCCCTGCGGCTACGGCTTGCCCGCCGTCATCGGCGCCAAGATCGGCTGCCCCGA
>JBBKVT010000470.1:0-2981 GCA_037968535.1 Paracoccaceae bacterium | reverse complement strand
ATCTTTTCCGACCACAAAGTCGAGTTCACCAAACAGGCCAATGGCATCGAATCACATCTGGAAGTGATCATTGCTACCGAAGCGAATGCCGAAGGTCGGCGATTGACGCTGCGCAACCGCAGCGCATCGGAACGAAGGATCGAAGTGACTACCTATGGCGAGATAGTGCTGGCCACAAGTGCAGCCGACCTCGCGCATCCGGCGTTTTCCAAGATGTTCGTTCGCACCAGCATCGAGCGCGATGGCCGGCTGATCCGGGCCACGCGCAATCGGCGTACCGCCGATGAGCAGATACAGCATCTTGCGCACCTCATCTGTGACACAGAGCCTGGAGCCTTGACAAAAGCGGAGACCGACCGGCGCGCCTTCATTGGATCCGGACGCGATCTGAGCACGGCGGCGGCCTTTGACCCTGCAGCCGATCTGACCGGCGCGGCCGGGTTCACTTTGGACCCGATCTTTTCCCTGCGCCGCACCGTGCGGCTGGCACCGGGCAGGGAGACCAAGCTCAATTGGTGGACGATCGTTGCTGACAGCGCGGAACAGATTGACAGGGCTATCGCGCATTACTGTCATTCCGAGACATTCGACCTTGAAGCCCAGCTGGCCTGGACTCGGTCGCAGGTTCAACTTCGTCATCTGGATATCACGCTGGAAGAAGCCGCCCTATTCCGCAAGTTCGCGGCATTCTTGATCTACCCCGATATGCGGTTGGCCGCGCAGGACGTCGAGATTCGTGCCGCTTTGGGACCGCAATCGACGCTATGGCCACTGGGTATTTCCGGCGATCACCCGATCTTGCTGATCCGCACCGACACAGAGGCCGACCTGTCAATCATCCGCAAAGTCATGCGCATGCACGAGTTCTTTCTCTCGCGCGGTGTCCTGTGCGATCTTGTGATCGTGAACGAGCGCGATTCCAGCTATTCACAGGATCTTCAGAACCGGCTTGAGGGCATCCGCGAAGCGGCCATTCATGCCGGTCTGGGAGAAGGTGCGAAGGCGCATTCTTTTGTGTTACGGCGCGATCAAATGGCTGAAGAGCAATGGATGGCTCTTTTAGCGGCGTCCCGGATCGTTTTGCATACCGGTAATGGAAAGCTGTCTGAACAATTGCTGCGCTTGGAAACAGCTCTTGCTTCGGACCAACCAGCCATGGGCCACGTCAGGCGCCTTCTGCCGCCGCCCGTTTCGAAAACCGACGCACGCGGATCCCGAAACTTTCCCGATGAAGAGTTTCAGTTCTGGAATGGCTATGGCGGCTTCACCGGAGACGGCCGTGAATACGTAGTTCGCCTGCGACATGGCGAGCAGACACCGCACCCTTGGATAAATGTGATTGCCAAAGATGATTTCGGGTTTCACGTCTCGGCTGAAGGGGCCGGGTTTTCCTGGGCGGTGAATTCCCGCGACTATCAGATCACGCCGTGGTCGAATGACCCGGTCGTGAACCGACCGGGCGAAGCGTTTTATGTGCGCGACCAAGCGACTGGCAAGTTGGCTACCCCGTTTGCCGCACTGTCGGATGACCCAACCGCACTATACGAGGCGCGCCACGGAATGGGACAGTCGCGGTTCCGAAGCTGGACCGACTGGGCCGAGATCGAAGCAGTGCAAACACTGGCCGCGACGGGTTCGGCCAAGCTGACCAGAATTCGCGTTCGGAACCTGAGTCGCAAGACTCTGACACTAGATTGCGCCGCATATGTTGAATTGGTGCTGGGCAACAATCGCGGACAAGCAGCGCCGATGATCCGCGCCGAATTCGACCCGGATCTTGATGCGGTAGTCGCGCGCAATCCTTACAGTTCAGATTTTGCCGGGCGCACGACCGCACTGGTGTGTGATCGACCCGTCGCCGCCCGGACGGTTTCGCGCCTGGCCTTTCTGGGACGGGCGGCCAGCATGGCGCGACCGGCCGCGTTGACGGGACTGTGGCCAGCGGAAGTAGGAAATGATCTGGCTGAAGCAGATCCCTGCGCTGCAATTCTGACGACAATCGTGATCGCCCCAGGCGAAACTAGCGAGCTGGTTTTCGCGCTTGCGAATGCCCCAGACGAAGAAATCGCCGATCTGGTCCGGAGCGTGAAAGAGCCAGGTGCACATGCCTCTGCGGTAACCACTGCAGCCGAGCAATGGACGAAGTTCCTTGGTGTCCTGCAAGTCCAAACGCCCGATCCCAAGCTGGATCTAATGGTTAATACGTGGCTGCCGTACCAGAACCTGGGTTGTCGCATTCGTGCGCGTAGCGCATTCTATCAGGCCTCCGGCGCATTCGGATTTCGCGATCAGTTGCAAGACACTAGTGCGCTGCTTGTTCAAGATCCTGGCCTTGCCCGAGCCCAGATACTCGCAGCGGCTGGGCGTCAGTTTGTTGAGGGAGACGTTCAGCACTGGTGGCTGCCCGAAAGCGGCGCGGGGGTACGAACAACAATCTCGGATGATGTGGTATGGCTAGCATATATCACGGCGCTCTACCTTAAGGTGACCGGGGACTTCGGCATTCTTGACAAGCCAGTTGGCTTTCTCAAGGGCCCGTCACTGAAACCCGGAGAACACGACGCATTCATGGCTCCCGAAAAAACCAAAAAAACTGCACCACTGTACGATCATTGCGCGCGCGCACTTGATCTGGCGATCAAGCGCACTGGGCCTCAGGGATTGCCGCTAATCCTGGGCGGAGACTGGAACGACGGGATGAACAGGGTTGGCGAAGAGGGTCGTGGCGAATCCGTCTGGCTTGGCTGGTTCCTTTGTGCGGCGCTTGACAGTTTCCTGCCGATCGCGAAGGCGCGCGAGGATGGGCCTCACGCCGAAAAATGGCACAAGCATCGCATTGCGCTCGGGAAAGCGCTGGAAAGTGCTGGCTGGGATGGCGGCTGGTACCGGCGCGGATTCTATGACGACGGCACACCGCTCGGTTCAGCGCAGAACGACGAATGCCGGATTGATTCGATCGCTCAATCCTGGGCCGCGATTTC
>JBBKVT010000469.1:0-3600 GCA_037968535.1 Paracoccaceae bacterium | reverse complement strand
GTCAAGGAACTGGCCGCTGAAACCCACGTCAAACGCATCCGCGTGATCGAGCCGGACGGCGATATCGCGCTGGAAATACCGTTATCCTACGGTGCGATCGCTGGCGGCGCCTTTATCATGGCGGCGCCGGTGCTTGCGGTGATCGGTGCGCTGGCGGCCTTTGTTTCCAAGGTGAAGATAGAAATCGTCCGCGACGACGCGAAGAAAAGCTGATCCGAAGACATCGCCGATCCGCCGGCAATTTAATTGACACTGCAAACTACCTTTGCAACACTTCACGAACCCGACCACACAAGGGGGTATCGTGCGCACGCAGGTCTGCATCATCGGCGGGGGACCCTCGGGCCTCCTGCTGTCGCAGTTGCTGCATCTGCAAGGCATCGACAGCGTGATGCTGGAACGCAGGACCCGTGAATACGTCCTGTCGCGCATACGCGCGGGCGTTCTTGAATCTGGCAGCGTCGCGATGCTGCGACAGGCCGGCGTCGGCGACAGGATGGACCGCGAAGGTGCCTTGCACGATGGCATTTACCTTGCGGCACGAAACCGGGGGTTCCGCATAGATTTCAAGGAACTGACCGACCACCAAGTGATGGTCTACGGCCAGACCGAACTGACCCGCGACCTGTATGACGCCCGCGCTAGCCTTGACGGCACAGTGATCCATCAGGCCGACGGCGTCACCCTGCACGATGTCGACAGCACTCATCCTGCGGTAACTTACACCAAGGACGGCACTGAACACCGCGTGGATTGCGATTTCATCGCCGGCTGCGACGGCTTTCACGGCGTCAGCCGCGCGGCGATCCCCGCCTCGGTTCTGCGCGAGTTTCAGCGGGTCTACCCATTTGGCTGGCTCGGTGTGCTGTCGCAGACCCCGCCGGTCAGCACGGAACTGATCTATGCCAACCACCCGCGCGGCTTCGCGCTCTGCTCGATGCGCCACGCAAATCTGTCGCGCTACTACATCCAGACATCGGCAGATGATAAACCCGACAACTGGACCGACGCGGCGTTCTGGGACGAATTGCGCCGCCGTATCCCGCCAGAAGCCGCCGAAACGCTGGTCACCGGCCCATCGGTCGAAAAGTCGATCGCCCCGCTCCGATCCTACGTGGCAGAGCCGATGCGCTGGGGCCGGCTGTTTCTGGTCGGCGACGCCGCCCATATCGTGCCGCCGACCGGCGCCAAGGGCCTCAACCTCGCTTTCAGTGACGTGCATTACCTCTGGCAGGGCCTCAGCCAGCATTATCAGGGCGACGACGAAGGCATCGATCACTATTCGAACCGCGCCCTCGCGCGGGTCTGGAAAGCCGAACGGTTCAGCTGGGCGATGACGACGATGTTGCACCGGTTCCCCGATCAAAGCACATTCGACCAGAGGATCCAGGAAAGCGAGCTTGCCTATCTGGAAACCTCCCGCACCGCGCAAACAGCGCTTGCCGAAAACTACACTGGCCTGCCCTATTAGGAGAACACCATGCAGATGCTTGAGCTTCCGGACATTCGACTGCACTACGCCGATGAAGGCGATCCAGCCGGCGCGCCCGTGGTCTTCGCCAATTCGCTCGGCACCGATCTACGGCTTTGGGACAAGGTGCTGCCACTGTTGCCACCGGGCTTGCGTCTGATCCGCTACGACAAGCGCGGCCACGGCCTGTCATCCGCCCCCGATGCGCCCTATTCGATGGGGTCGCTGATCGCCGATGCCGAGAAACTGCTCGACCACCTCGATGTGCGCGATTGCGTCTTCGTTGGCCTCTCGATCGGTGGCATGATCGCGCAGGGACTGGCCGCCAAACGCCTCGATCTTGTCCGCGCGATGGTGCTGTCGAATACCGGCGCCAAGATCGGCACCCACGAACTTTGGGCAGACCGCATCGCCGGCGTCAGATCAGGCGGCATTGAATCACTGGCCGACGCCGTCATGGAACGCTGGTTTTCCAAGCCGTTCCGCAGCACCGTCGAACTGACTGCCTGGCGCAACATGCTGACCCGCCAACCGCCCGAAGGTTACATGGGCTGCTCCGCCGCCATCGCCGGCACCGATTTCTATACAACCACCGCAGCGCTGACCCTGCCAACGCTCGGCATCGCCGGGTCGGAAGACGGCGCAACCCCGCCCGATCTGGTCCGCGAAACCGTCGATCTCGTCAAAGGCTCGCGCTTCCACCTGATCCGCGGTGCGGGCCACCTGCCCTGCGTCGAAAAGCCCGGCGAATACGCCGAACTCCTTACCGACTTCCTGCACGAGATCGGCCATGTCTGACACTTCAACCCTTCTTCTCGATAAAAATATCCCCGCCGGAGGCTCCGCCGCCGCCACAAGCGCCGCGCAACTCGAAAGGATGCAGCCGTGACCAACCGCTACGATCAGGGCCAGAAAACCCGCCGCAAGGTGCTGGGCGACGCCCATGTCGACCGCACCACGGCCGACCCCGCCGCATGGGAAGCCCCGTTCTTCGACATGATCACCGAAAGCGCCTGGGCCCATGTCTGGAGCCGCGAGGCAATTACCCACCGCGAACGCTCGATGATCACCCTGGCACTGCTCGCGGGTCTCGGCAATTTCGACGAGTTCAAACTGCACCTGCGCGCCACCGCCAACACCGGCGCCAGCCGCGACGACGTGTTGGAGGCGCTGTTGCATGTCGCGATCTACGCAGGGGTGCCGCGCGCCAACCACGCGATCAAGATCGCCAAGGAAATCTACGCGGAAATGGAAGCAAAAAATGACTGACCCTGGCCGGCTGATCCCGCGCGACCGCGCCGTGCACCCGGTCGCTTATGATCCTGACTACAAGACCTCAGTCGCCCGCGCGCCGAACCTGCCGCTTCTGTCGATGGAATCGACACTGACAGAGGAAACCGGCCCGCGGTTTGGTCATTCCCTGATCGGCGCGCTCGACAACAACCTGATCCTCAACTGGACCAAGGGCAAAGCCCCCGCCGTGGGCGAGCGCATCCTGGTCCACGGTCGCGTGCTCGATGAAAACGCCCGTCCGGTGCCGCAGACGCTGGTCGAGATCTGGCAGGCCAATGCGGGCGGTCGCTACCGCCATGTCAAAGACAGCTATTTCGCCCCGCTCGACCCCAACTTCGGCGGTTGCGGCCGCACCCTGACCGATGACGAAGGCCGTTACGAGTTTCTCACGATCCGACCCGGCGCCTATCCCTGGCCCAATCGCGGCAATGATTGGCGGCCGATGCATATCCATGTCTCGGTGTTCGGTGCGGCCTTCGGCCAGCGCCTCATCACCCAGCTTTATTTCGAGGGCGACCCGCTGATCGCCCGCTGCCCGATCGCCGCCACGATCATGGACCGCAGCCAACTCGACCGCCTTGTGGCGCCGCTCGACATCGCCCGCGCCCGGCCGATGGATCATCTCGCCTACAAGTTCGACATCGTGCTGCGCGGCCGCCGCCAGACGATGTTCGAAAACCGACCGGAGGGCATGTGACATGACGCAAAAACTCGACACCTTGCGCGAAACCCCATCGCAGACGGCCGGACCTTACGTCCATATCGGCTGCATCCCCACCTTCGCCGGGCTGACTGGCATCTATCCCGAAGACCTCGGCAAGCGTGCGATCGAACCC
>JBBKVT010000468.1:0-4520 GCA_037968535.1 Paracoccaceae bacterium | reverse complement strand
GGTAAGACTGATATCACCTCTTTCCTAGACCTGCTCGGCCTCCTGCAACTGGGGTAGCTCCGGGATGCGACAACATCGACTCTGCTCTTTGATTCAGATCATGCCAAGGTGCGTTCCGCCATGATTGCATGACCCCCACTTAAGCTAGCGGCATGCTTCCTGTGCCGATCAGTTAGAGGGGAATCCAACATGGACTCTGCAAAGATCACAGAATACGCGCACGCCCTCGTTGAAGCGCACAGCGATAGGGCTGAGTTCGAGGCTGCTCAGAAAGCAAAACAGGCTGAAGAAGCAGGCGTAAGCGAAGAATCTGCGAATTGGCGTGCGATCCGCAAGGCAATTGCCGAGATACGGGGCGCCCACGAAAGCTGACCAAATTGATTAAGGATTGGTCTGCTCTCTCAGAGATACCGGATCTGCCGAATGGCGCCTGCTCTGATCTAGACAGCGGGATTGTCAGCTACGTTGTCACCCGCGAACTGGGCCGTTTCTTCGCAGGGTCGCCGTCCGACCACGGCAGCTCTGGTGAAGTCCCCCCGGCATCCAAGGGAGCCGCGCCCAAACTGATCGAAATGGTGCGGTTAGGATGAAGGCCGGGAGGCAAAGCCAAATGGTTACCCATATGTGCTTGGTTGCTCTAGCCCCCACTCAGGAAAGCAAAAAGGCTATCGCTCCTTTAAGATGCCACGCTGCAAAGACAAGTCAAATGCAATTTCGATCATATCGAGGGAAAACCACGATCTCGAATGCTCGGACCGACATCAGGAGCAGTCGCGCCGAAAGTTTAAGGTCGACTTTGCCCTACTAGTGACCCCGCCCGATCGACGGGTCTGAGGGCAAACTGGTGGCAAGCAGCTCTCGGTCCAGGCCCGATCGCGACCATTCGCATGGCCTTCGGCGAACTCATTTGATCGCTCAGGTGAAATAAGGGTGATCCTGGTACGTCTGATCCTCGACATTGATTGGCCTGATCCCCACATGAAAAGGTGCAGCTGCCAATCAGGAATTCGAGCATGCGCTTTATGCTGAAACTACCTTTGCTTGCGTTCCTAACGCTCTTAGTGCCGGTGGCTGCCGTAGGCGAGGAGATCATGGTGGAAAATTTCGAGTTCCAGCCAGAGGCACGGTGGCGCTTCTTCACCGACGGTGTCATGGGCGGCGTGTCCACAGGGCAGGTTACCTTCGTTCCAGAAGATGGTCAGGTGCATGCGCACATGACAGGCAAGGTGAGCACCGAGAACAATGGCGGCTTCATTCAAATGCGCATGGAGCTGCCGGACGGAGCCCCAGATGGTACCACTGGCGTGCGTCTCGTTGTTCGTGGGAATAACCAGCAGTATTTTGTGCATCTACGCACCAGCGGAACCATGCTGCCTTGGCAGTACTACCATGCGGGGTTTGAGGTTTCCGGCAACTGGGGAGAGGTGCGCCTGCCGTTCGAGCTATTTAGGCGGTCTGGCCGACTCCTTCGCGAAGTTCCCCGCGCCGATAGTCTCAAATCAATTGCGGTGGTCGCCTACGGCCGGGACCATGAAGCGGAGATCGACGTGCGGGAGTTAGGGTTCTATTAGACCGGCTGCAACTGAAACCACCGCGTCCATATGCCCTTTAACGTCTAACGGTACGCTAAGGCTGGATCAAAATACTGCCTAGGACTTCAGTACCGTTCTCCGTCAGGCGAATAATAAGAACCTCGCCGGATCGCGTGCTTTGTCCCGTAAGGGCCGAGATGTTCACCTGGTGGGTCACGAGCATCAAACGCCCCTCCGTCTTGACGATAAGATCTCGAGTCTCGGCTGTCTGCTGATCCCTCGTCGAGAAATCCCGGAAGAACGAATTGAGCGGCGGGGCCTCGGTTACGGGCCCCATATCGAGAAGCTCTGCCGTTTCGCGAGTTCGGCACCACTGACTGCTGAGCACAGCGTCAAAGGTGATGCCATGCTCGCGCAACGCAGCGCCGATAGCCCGTGCCTGGTCCCGGCCGCGGTCATTGAGGTTCCGCTGTGTCGAGCAATCGCCAATCGTCAGGTTCGCCGGATCGCCAGTACCAGGCGCCAGCGCATGGCGCATGATGGCGATGGCGCCAGGCTCAGAGAAGGCGTCCCAGTCATTCGCTTGGGCGAGCCCGGGCAAGAAGAGGAGAAGAAGTGATAACCAACGCATGGTCGGGAGTTACTACGGATTGTCGGGACGTCGAGTCCTATCTACCGCTTGGCCCGAGACTCCGCCATCATCCGTCAGCTAGGCCGCGTTGAAAAGCAGCCCTCACAAGCCAACCTGACTTTGGGCGGTTTCCAAAGGGTGGAGAAACGCTACCATTTTGGCATGCGCATTTTATCCACCCTGTTCGTTCTATTGGCTCTGCCCGCGTTTGCTGAAGAGGTGGAACTTGAACTCGTTCTCCTGGCAGATGCCTCCGGCTCGATTACTGAGGCTGAAATCGAATTCCAACGCCAGGGCTATGCTGGCGCGATCACCGATCCTCGCGTGCTGTCGGCAATCCAGAACTCAGCCTACGGCGCCATTGCGGTCACGTATGTCGAGTGGGCCGCCAATACCGCCGTTGTTGTCGACTGGACCAGGATCGATGGGCTGGAAAGCGCGCGGGCTTTCGCGGATGCATTGATAGGTCCGCCGAGGCAGGCCTATGGGCGAAATGCGATTGGTGCGGCACTTCTCGATGGGAAGAGACTGATCGAGCGGAACGATTTCGAAGGCTGGCGCAAGGTCATAGATTTTTCGGGTGACAGCCCAAACAGTTACTCCGGGCCTTCGATTTCGTCAGCGAGAGACGAAGTGGTTTCAGCCGGCATCACGATCAATGGTCTCCCGATCCTTTGCCGCTTCTGCGATACGCCCGCCCGGTTTCCAAATCTCGCTGAGATTTACGAGGAACGGATCATCGGTGGTATCGGGGCTTTTGTCGTAACAGCCACAAGCGAGGACGATCTTGCAGAAGCAATCCGGCGCAAGCTGATCCTGGAAATATCAGGTCTCGAGCCCTCTGAAAAAGTCGCGTCCAAGTGAGCCTTTGTGCGAAACGGGGGCTGGCCGGGTTATGTCCAACCTGTCAAAGTGTTTGTCCGCACCGGCGAAAGGTCGCGTGCAGAGAGACCTTAATTGGCACTGAAACAGCTTGGGTGTATTTGCGACCAAGCTGACCGCAGGAGGGTACGATGGCTACATATCTTGTCACAGGTGCCAACAAGGGCATCGGTCTTCAGGTCTGCGCGCAGCTTGCCGCGCGAGGCGACGAGGCGATCGCCGTTTGCCGAAGCTCCAGCGTAGACCTGCGCGATCTCGGGCTGAGGATCATTGAGGAGATCGACGTCAGCGAGGCCGAAGCGGTGGCGCGGCTGAAATCCGAGCTCGGGGATCAGAAGATCGACGTGTTGCTAAACAATGCCGGCATTCTGCATGGCGACAGCTTTGGCAACTTGGACTATGAAGACATGGTCCTGCAATTTCGGGTCAATTCCCTTGGGCCGCTGCGGGTGACCGAAGCACTGGCCGACAACATCGTCGACGGCGGGAAGGTAGGCATTGTCTCTAGCCGGGTTGGCTCGATCGCCGATAACGGTTCGGGTGGGTACTACGGTTATCGCGCCTCCAAGGCCGCAGTGAACCAGATCGGGATGAACCTGACGCATGAGCTTCGGCCCCGAGGCATCGCCGTGGCGCTTCTACATCCAGGAATGGTGGCAACCACCATGACAGGCCGCCATGGTATCGATCCGGCCAAGGCCGCAAGCGGGCTTATCGACCGTATGGACGCACTAACGCTCGAGACAAGCGGCCACTTCTGGCATGCGGAGGGCTATGAGCTCCCCTGGTAGGAAACGGGCCCGTTGGTCAGAGCTGGACCGTCGCACCCCACCCCATCTACGGGTCTCCTCCACAGGACCGGGCAAGCCCCCTCGGTCCAGGGCCGATCGGGAGCTCATTTGATCCCTACCAGAGCCCCTCCAAAAATCAAAAAAGGCGAACAACGGCAGTGGGTATTGACGCGCTCACCTCCGAGCCTGCAGATTCTAGCCACGTTGGATAGAGTTTGATAACGTTGGATAGAGCCGTCCCAGACATTACGAATTTTGCCGTCCAGTTCTTGGACGCAGCCGTACAGTGCCGCCAAATACCGGATAATATTTTACAATCACTTGACTATCTTCGGGCCGAGTCTTGGACGGCGTTGGACCGCGCAAGAGAACGTTTGACGTACATCCCCTACTAATCCCCTACTAACGCCAGGCCTGCGGGGGCACGACCGGCGAGGAGTCGCGGCACCCTGGGATTCATGGCAGGTAGGCCGTGCTCGTCTTGGCGGCGTGCTGCTTGGGGCCGTGCTAAACCCTGCAAACACGGCAAACCCGGGCTACCCCGCCCCATCGACGGGTCGTGACAGGTCCCAACCTACAACCTCAGGGCCACGTTTATTTGTGGCAGTCTTGGTGGCTTGGATCCGGGAATGGCGGGGATGTTTCACTGTCCTCCCAAACTAGATGATCAAAAGTAGATAGAAT
>JBBKVT010000467.1:0-4803 GCA_037968535.1 Paracoccaceae bacterium | reverse complement strand
TGCTGAGACATTGTGAGCATGCTCAGGAGCGCCAGAGACTGAATTTGGTCGACCCTCTCGCCAAAATTTACTGATCGGCCTCTATGGCAAGAAAGTTCATCAATCAGACCAGAAATCGGAGTTTTTCAACAAAATAAGCCCTTAGTTGCGGGTTGCCTTTGCCGCAAAACAACCTTGTTTCGCATTATGAATATGGATGAATTCTATCTCAGCGTTTGCAAATAGTTCTTCCAGCTTCTCGCCCAGTTCAGGGCCGTTCACGACGTCCGCTTCAACCATCATATTTTGCTTGTCGAAGCCTCGGACGGAAAGGACACGCTGCGAAAGCACCGCTGGCACTTTTCCAGCATCAATATGCGCCTGCATGGCGTCTTTTCTGACATAAATGGCATGGGTAGCCTCGTAGGGCGTTTCCCCTTCAAGGTGCTGGTAATTGAGCAGAAGTAGCTCATCACCAATCTTTGCATCCTGAAGGCTTACACGACATGGAAAGCCTGGATCAGAATTCGCCGTTACTTTCAAAATGTTTTTTGCTTTCAGGTCTGCTTCCGACAGGGAAAATAAAGCTTCGAAAAGTTCTTTGGGTAGCGAGTGAATTTGAAAAGTCATTGGAAGCTCCAGCGCTTATGTTTCAGACTCGAGATATGCTTTTTGTTCAATTGCGCCGAGCCGAATCTTGCGCAAGTCGCAACAAACCGAAAGGCAGCTTCGCCCTGCAGAGCAGACCAACACAAATTGTGGACATGTCCTTTCTTTTCCCCCCTCTGTCGGTTTCTATGGGCTCAGGCAACCAGAGTGAGGTCATGCGTCGTTTGAAAGGGCATCTTCTTGGCGTCGATCAGGGATCGGCGGTTCTGTTCTCGGATTTCGAGGATGGCGGCGTGATGTGGACCGGGCAGGGGCCGCGGGAAATGCGCAAGGCGATGAAGTTTTCCGAGCCCTATGCCGAGCCGCCGGTCGTCACGCTCGCGATGTCGATGTGGGACATGGACCAGAAGACCAACCAGCGGGCGGATATCTCTGCCGAAGACATCACCGCAAAAGGCTTTTCAATCGTGTTTCGGACCTGGGGCGACACCCGTGTCGCGCGGGTTCGTGCCGACTGGCTGGCGATTGGCGAATTGGCGCACGAGGATGACTGGGACGTCGGCTGAGGCCTAGTTGGAATACATGCCTTCGTAGATCGGCCCGAGGGTTTCATGGTCGAACAGCGACGAAACGGATGTGCCGGTCCAGATATTCATGATCGCCTGCGCGAACATTGGCGCTGTCGGAACGATGCGGATGTTCTTGCAGCCTTTGACCGCCGGTGTCGGTTCGATCGAGTCAGTGATCACGACGGATTTCAGAACCGATCCGTTGATCCGCTCGACTGCCGGTCCGCTCATCACGCCGTGGGTGGTATAAGCGTGGACCTCTGTCGCGCCGGCGTCGAGCAGCACATCGGCCGCCTTGCAGAGCGTGCCGGCGGTGTCGCACATGTCATCGACGATGATGCAGCGGCGGCCGGAGACATCGCCGATCACGGTCATTTCGGTCACTTCGCCCGCCCGTTCGCGGCGTTTGTCGACGATCGAGAGCGGCGCGCCGATGCGTTGCGCCAGTTCGCGCGCGCGGGCCACGCCGCCGACATCGGGCGAGACCACCATGACGTCATCGAGCGACTTGAAATGATGCTGGATATCAAGCGCGAAGACCGGCGAGGCGTAGAGGTTGTCGACCGGAATGTCGAAGAAGCCCTGGATTTGCGCCGCGTGCAGGTCCATCGTCAGCACCCGCTCGATCCCGGCCTCGGCGATCAGGTTGGCGACCAGCTTGGCTGAAATTGGCGTGCGAGCCTTGGTGCGGCGATCCTGCCGGGCGTAGCCGAAATAGGGGATCACGGCGGTGATGCGGGCCGCGGAGGACCGGCGCAGGGCATCGGAAATGATCAGCAATTCCATCAGGTTGTCGTTGGCGGGATTGGATGTGGGCTGGATGATGAACATATCCTCGCCGCGGACGTTTTCATAGACTTCGACGAAAATCTCCTGATCGTTGAACCGCTCGACGCGGGCGTCAAGCAGCTTGATCTTGCCGCCGCGGTGCATCGACATTCGTCGCGCGACGGCTTCGGCCAGCGGACGGTTTGCGTTGCCCGAAATCAGCTTCGGTTCGTTGATCGATCGCATGGCAGCACTTCCCCCTGGCGCGTTTTACGGACGGATTCGCGACGTTGACACCGCTTACCACCCCGCTACGGTCTTGCAAACAACGCGAACAGGAGACGCGGCAGATGGCTCATATCGATTACTTTTTTGCGACAGTTTCGCCCTTCACCTATCTGGCGCATACCCGGCTGGAACAGATCGCCGCCCGCCATGGTGCCTCGATCACCTACAAGCCGCTGGATGTGATCGCGCTTTTCGGTCGGACCGGGGGTGTTCCGCCGAAGGACCGGCATCCGTCGCGGCAGGAATACCGGTTGCAGGAATTGCGGCGGCAGTCGGCGAAGGCGGGGCTTACGCTGAACGCCAAGCCGCGGCATTGGCCGACCAACCCGGCGCCGTCATCCTATGCCGTCATTGCCGCACAATCGGCGGGCGGCGGCGATCTGGGTGCGCTGGTGCACGGGCTGACCCGCGCCTGCTGGGCCGAGGACCGCGACATCGCGGAAGACGCGGTGATCCGTGAATGCCTGTCGGCCAGCGGTTTCGATCCGTCGCTGGCTGACAAGGGGCTTTTGGCCGGGGCCGATGCCTACGGCGCCAATCTGGAAGAGGCGGTGATGCGGGGGGCGTTTGGTGCGCCGTTCTACATCACCGACACGGATGAGCGGTTCTGGGGTCAGGACAGGCTTGGCGATCTGGACTTGCATCTGTCCGGCAAGATCTGATGCCCAAGGACCGGCGCGGCGGGTTTCCGACGCACTGGACGGTCCGGGAGGGAGCGCGTGCAGCTTTGCTGATCCATTGCTCGCTGGCGCACAAGGGCGCGTGGTCCGGTGTGGCGGAACGGCTGGATCCGTCGCTGCGGATGACGGCGTTCGATCTGCCGGGGCATGGGCGCAGCGGCGACTGGGACGGGCGCGGCGATTATCAAGCGGTGAGCGTGGCGATGGCGCGTGATCTGATCGACGGGCAGGCGGATCTGATCGGGCATTCGTTCGGTGCGACGGTTGCATTGCGGCTGGCGGTGGAACGGCCTGAACTGGTGCGCAGTCTGACGATGATCGAACCGGTGTTCTTTGCGGTCCTGAGTGGCGAGGCCTCATCAGTTGTTGCCGAACATTACGCAAGCTACGCAGTTATCACCGATGCGCTTGAGTGCGGGCGGGCGGAGGACGCGGCGCGGTCGTTCATGGCGGATTGGGGTGTCGGAATCCCGTGGTCGGAAATCGCGGAGACCAAGCGCAATTACGCGGTGCAGCGGATCGGGCAGATAAGAGATATCGAGCCCGAGATTTATCACGATCGGGCTGGGCTGATCTCTCGACTTGGTGGGCTGGATTTGCCGGTGATGATCGTTAACGGCACGCAATCTCCGGCCGTGATGTCGGTGATTTGCGACAGGTTGGCGGCGCGGATTCCGGGTGCGGTTCGCCGTCATATCGACGGGGCCGGACATATGGTGCCGATCACGCATCCCGGCCCGGTCGCGGATTGTATCGCGAGGTTTCTCGGGTTGAAGCCTAGCCGCGAATAAGGCCAACAAGTTCGTCGACTTCGGCATTGGTCGTGGACCAGCTGCACATCAGCCGGGCGGCAAGCGGTTCGTCCTCGGGGCCTTCAAGCGACGCATCCCTTGGCCAGAAATGATAGTCGGCACCCGCCTTTTGCGCGCGGCGGTGACCGGCGCGAGGCCAGCTTGCGAAGACGCCGTTCGCTTGCGTCGGGTGGATCAGGGATGCGCCCTCGATCTGTAGGATTCCATCCGACAGTCGTTTCGCGGCTGCATTCGCGGACTGCGCCATATCGCGCCAGAGATTCCCTTCAAGATAGGCCGCCATTTGTGCCGACAGGAAGCGGTGCTTGGAAAACAGGTGCCCGCCGCGCTTGCGCCGCAGCTCAAATTCCCACGCGTGTTCCGGGTCGAAGAAGATGACGCCCTCGACGCCGATCAGCCCGTTCTTGGTGCCGCCGAACGACAGCGCGTCGATGCCGGCCTTCCATGTCATTTCAGCGGGGGTGCAGCCTGCGGCGACCACGGCATTGGCAAAGCGCGCGCCGTCCATGTGGACCGGCAATCCGTCGGCATGGGCGATGCTTGCGAGTTCCGCCACTTCCGCCGGGCTGTAGATCGCGCCGCTTTCGGTCGCGTTGGTCAGCGACAGCATGCCGCGCTGAACACCGTGGACGCCGACCTGCCCGGTCGTGGCTATCGCCTGCTGCAATCCGTCCGGGGTCATCTTGGCGTCGTCGCCGTCGATCAGCAACAGCTTGGCGCCGCCGGTGTAGAATTCCGGCGCGCCGCATTCATCGGTTTCGATATGCGCGTTGCGGTGGCAGAAAATGGCGTCCCACGGGTTGATCATTGTGGCCAGGATCAGCGAATTGGCGGCGGTGCCGGTGGCGACCAAATAGACCGCGGCGTCGGGGGCCTCGAACAGGTCGCGGACTTGGGCGCGCACTTCGTCCGTCAGCGGGTCCGCACCGTAGGAATGCGGGTAGCCTTCGTTGGCGCGGATGATCGCCTCGATCACCTTGGGATGGGCGGGGGCGGTGTTGTCAGAGGCAAAATGCATCAGGTCGGTTCCTCGATCACGTGTTCTTCCCAGTCGTCTTCATCGACTTCGAATTCGGGGATCGTCAGGCCCTTCACCGA
>JBBKVT010000466.1:0-4096 GCA_037968535.1 Paracoccaceae bacterium | reverse complement strand
GCCGGTCGCCGTCGTGCCGGCCTGCCAGACACGGGTGACCCGGATGGGGAAAGAATAGCCCGGCTGAATGGTGATTTCATCCGTGGTGCCGTGCACCGTAGTGACCCGGACCGTACCGGCGGTCGCAACATTCAGCGCCGTTGTGACATGTGCCAGATCGGTGCTGTCATCGGGGGTGATGCTGAAAACGGTAATGGCCGGGTCAACCGGGGTGCGGGTGCGGGTAGCGAAAGCGTCGGGCATGTTGGGAAGCTCCTCGAAGAAGACATATAGCGCCGCATCCTAGGGTTGGGGGCTTTCCAGGATTTTAACTGGGCGTGCGCGCTTTTAGCTCCTCGCGCAACGGAAGGTTAAACATTGGGTAACCAAGTCTGGGCTAATTCAATGGTGGGGTGAGGCAACCTGATTGGTGCTCACATATGTTGCAGCTTGGCTTTCTGTCGCCGCATAATCCTTTTGACCGCCGTGCATTCTCGGGAACCGTCTTTCACGCGGCTCGGGCGCTTGAAGCGGCACCAGACATATCCTTGCGGATCCTTGGCAAATATCGCCCGCCGCATTGGAGTGACAGAGTGCGTCGCCCTCATGAAATCAATGATGTTGCCAGTCTGGACGTGAGCGGCCTTGATGCCGTGCTGGGGCTTGTCGCCTCGCCGCTTCTGGAAAAGCTGGGCGCGCTTCATTGTGACCTGCCACTTTTTCATGTCACCGATGCCACGCCGCGTTTCCTGACGGACGTCTATGGCTGGCAGGTCCCTGAGGGGGCGCAGGCAACCGAACAGAGCGTGGTGCGCCATGCCACGGCAACGATCTATTCCTCGGATGTCATGGCTGCTCGCGCGCCTCTTGATCTGGCCACACCAAGTCTGGCCCCCGACATCCTGCCCTTTGGTGTCAATCTTGAAACCACTCCCGGCAAATGCCCCAGCAAACCGTCCTTTGACAGGCTGAACCTGCTCTTCGTTGGTCTTGATTGGGTCCGCAAAGGCGGTGATATCGCGGTTGCCACGCTTGATGCGCTGAAAGCGCGCGGGCAGGCTGCGCATCTGACTGTGATCGGGCGCTGTCCCGAAGTCCACGCCGCGCGCGCCGATGTGACCTATCTGGGCTATCTCAACAAGAACCGCCCGGGTGACCTCAGAAAGATCATCTCGGCCTATACGCAGGCGCATCTTTTGTTGCTGCCAAGCCGTGCCGATTGCACACCCATGGTGGTGGGCGAGGCTTTGGCCCACGGCACGCCGGTTGTGGCCACGGATACGGGTGGCATTGGTTCGCTGATCGGGGCGGGTGCCGGGGTGCTGATGCCCGCTTTTGCCAGCCCCAAACGGTGGGCCGAGGAAATCCACGCGCTGGTCACCTCGCCCGGGCGCTATGTTTTCACCTCGGAAACCGGGTTCGAGCGGGCAGAAACACGGCTGACCTGGTCGGCCTGGGCCACTGGGGTAACGGATATTGTTCGCACGCGGCTGGTGCCCGAGGCTGATAATGTCCTCCCATTATGGCAACGTCGCGCGGGTTGAGGGCGTTACATGATGAGCACGTAAAAGACTGGTGCGAAAATTCTGCCTTCCAATTGTGGGGAGAGCGGGAATAACTGCTGAGGCCGATAAAATTTATGAGACCCAAACATGTCAGCGGAACCGGCCCCCGAACAGACGATTGCACTGGTCTCTGACCTTGATGGCACGCTCTGTAAAACCGACACACTGCACGAGATGTTTCTTGCGCTGGCGGTGACGACGCCGGCAAGGCTTTTGCGTTTGCCGTCATGGATGTCGCAGGGGCGGGCGGCGCTGAAAGCACATCTCGCGGATCACGGTGTGATTGAAACCGAAAGGCTGCCCCTGAATGACGCGGTGATTGCCGTTATTGCAGCCGCGCGCGAGGATGGGCGTCCCACTGTTCTGGCCTCGGCGGCCGATCATCGCCAGGTGACGCAGGTCGCAACGGATACCGGTCTTTTCGATTCAGCTTACGGCTCGGCCGAAGGGCGCAACCTTAAGGGAGAGGAAAAAGCGGCCTTCCTGATCGAGCAGTTCGGGGCGCAAAAGTTTGACTATATCGGGGATTCTCGCGCGGATCTGCCGGTTTGGGCCGCCGCGCGGCAGGCGATTACGGTTGGTGCCTCGCCCAGCCTTCGCCAAGCAGCAGAGGCTGTGAATTCCAACATCCGGCATCTTGATCCGCACGAGGGGCATGCCAGGCACATGCTGCGCGCAATGCGCCCGCATCAATGGTCCAAGAACCTGCTTTTATTCCTGCCGATGCTGGCCGCGCATGATTTGGGCGCAATTTTTTTGGTGCTTCTGGCCTTTATCGCCTTCAGCCTGACGGCCTCGGCGGTCTACGTAATCAACGATCTTCTTGATCTGTCCGCTGATCGCCAGCACCCCAGAAAGAGAAAGCGCCCCTTCGCGGCGGGTGACCTGACAGCCTCGACAGGGGCGATAATGGCGGGAGGACTTCTTTTTGTGGCCCTCATCGTTGGGCTGATGATTGGTGTGCCCTTCTTTCTGACGCTGCTTTTCTATCTTTGTGCGACCTTCCTCTATTCGCTTTGGCTGAAACGGAAAGCGCTGGTTGATGTACTTACGCTGGCGGGGCTTTACACCGTGCGTATCATTGCGGGGGCCGCGGCTGCATCCGTTGTGATGACGCCATGGCTTCTGGCTTTCTCGATGTTTCTCTTCCTTTGCCTTGCGGCTGTGAAACGGCAGGCCGAGCTGATGGACCAGTTACAATCGGGACGCAGCTCGCCAGGCCGGGGCTATCAGACCGATGATTTGCCGGTATTGCGCGGCATCGGCCTGTCGGCGGGCCATGCTGCTGTGCTGGTTTTGGCGCTTTACATCAGTTCTGACGATGTGCAGCTTCTTTATGGCCAGCCGATGATCCTCTGGCTGATCTGTCCGCTTCTGCTTTATTGGACGTTGCGCATGGTGATGAAGGCGCACCGGGGTCAGATGACTGATGATCCGATCGTGTTCGCGGCCACTGATATGACCAGCATCGGTGTGATCGTGGCCAGTGCCTTGGTGGTGTTTGTTGCAAGTCTTGCCTGAAGCGTTTCGCCTATAACGTGAGGCCAGCCAAAAGCTATTCAGGTTTAAGGCAAAGCGCTATAATTCTCAGGCCCGGTCATAGACGTCCTCGTAGCGCACGATGTCATCTTCGCCGAAATAAGCGCCGGTCTGTACCTCGATCAGGTACATGGGCACTTTGCCGGGGTTGGCCATGCGATGCTTGGCCCCAAGCGGGATATAGACCCCCTGGTTCTCGGTCACGAGCGTCACCTCATCACCCACAGTCACTTCGGCGGTGCCCGCCACGACAATCCAGTGTTCTGACCGGTGCCGGTGACTTTGCAGCGACAGGACCCCGCCCGGCTTGACCATGATCCGCTTCACCTGGAACCGGTGATCAAGGCAAAGCGTCTCGTACCAGCCCCAGGGGCGGTGAAAACGCGGGTAATCATCGGCCTGGCCTTTGCCGGCTCCCCGAAGGCTTGCCACAACGCCTTTCAGCTCTTGCGAGCGGGATTTGTCGGCGACCAGAACGGCGTCGCGCATGGCGACTGCGACTACATCCTTCAGGCCCAGCCCGACCAGCACCATATTGGACTCTTCTGAGCGGAGATATGTGCTGTCGCAATCGATGGCCATCACATCGCCCGAAAGCGAGTTCTTCCGGGCGTCCTGGCGACCCACGGCCCAGAGTGCGTCCCACGAGCCTAGATCGGACCAGCCGCAATCCAAAGGCACCGCGACAACCCAGTCGGATTTCTCCATGATCGCATAATCGACCGAGATAGAGTCGGCGCGTGAAAACGCCTCCTTGTCCAGTCGGAGGAAACCGAGGTCTTCGGCTCCCTTTGTCACCGCGTCGCGGACAGGGCCTACAAGATCAGGCGAATGGGTTTCGAAAGCGGCAATAAAATCGCGCACCCGTCCCATGAAAATCCCGGCATTCCAAAGGTAATGCCCGGCTTCAAGCATGGACTTGGCAGTCTCTAAATCAGGCTTTTCGGTGAATTTCACCACAGATGTTACGCCATCGGGGCGCCCGGCGAGTTGCAGATAGCCATAGCCGGTTT
>JBBKVT010000465.1:0-3948 GCA_037968535.1 Paracoccaceae bacterium | reverse complement strand
ACAACGCCGAACTGACGGCCGTCGCGGGCGAGGTCCGCGACCCTCTAGCAAAGGCCGCAGAGGCGATTTGACATGAGCCTGCGCGCCGCCATCCTCGCGGCGCTTGCGATCCTCGGGATCGCCTTGCTCGGGGTGTTGAACTGGCAAAGTTATTTGATCAGGAGCTGGAAGATGAACTACGGACGTTTCTTTGCAATGATCGCGACTTCGACAGTCGTGATGTTTGGATTGATGTATCTCAACACCTACGCGCTCGACCACATCTTCTTCTCGCAGACGCGCATGTGGATGGCGATCTATATGGGTGCGGTGATGGCGATCATCATGCTCGCTTTCATGCTGGGCATGTATTCCAACAAGAGGGTCAATCTCGCGATCTTCGCGGGAGCTGCTGTAACCTTCGCCCTGTCGCTCTGGCTTGTCCGAAGCCAGGAGACTGTCGACGACCTCGCCTGGATGCGGGCGATGATCCCGCACCATTCCATCGCCATCCTGACCAGCGAGCGGGCCGATATATCGGACCCAAGGGTCAGGGCACTGGCAGATGCAATCATCGAAGCGCAGCTCAGCGAAATCGCTGAAATGAAGAGATATATCGCTGACGTCGAGGCGAACGGCGAAGCAACTGCGGGCACACCCCGCGCCGAACTTAAATGACGCCGCAGCCGGGTGGATAGTAGATATCGCTGCTGGAATCGAAGTCATGAATCGAAAGGAACGACAATGGACTACACGATCAACCGCCTGATAGCGGACGATGAACTTGACGCCGTCGACGCCCGCACCCGCGCGGCCCTTGCCGATAACGGCTTTGGCGTCCTGACAGAGATCGACGTCAAGGCGACGATGAAAAAGAAACTCGATGTCGAGATGCCAGCCTATCGCATTCTCGGCGCCTGCAACCCGAAGATGGCGCATCAGGCGATCGGGATCGAGCCGCGGGTCGGTGCAAGCGATAGAAAACGCCGAACTGACGGCCGTCGCTGGCCAGGTCCGCGACCTTCTAGCAAAGGCCGTAGAGGCAATTTGAGATGAGCCTGTGCGCCGCCATCCTTGCGCGTTTGCGCAGACTTGCGGCTCACCGCATTCGGTGTCTGGTGGTTGATCCGTCGGTCATGGCCGACACCCAGAGCCTGATGCAGCGCGAGACTCTCAAGGTGCTGATGGCGCGGGCCGCTTAATGAAACAGAACCGGACCGGAGATCGATTAATGGTTGAACTGCTCGAAATCACGGCGGACGAGACGAAACGGGTCGTCAAATTGACTGGCGGACTGGTTGGAATCGAACGCCATCGTAACGACATGCAACTCATTACCGGGTATCTGCAACCGATGGTTCCGATAGACGGCGTTACACCTGTCGGGGAGCTTGAGGTTCTGGACTGCCTGGGAGATGACGACTATGTCGTGATAGACATGCGCGATCCCGATTGGCGGCTGAAGGGAACGATTCCGGGAAGCATGTCGATTCCGTTTGGGGAGGTTGCCGACCGTCTGGACGCGCTGGGATGTGTGCGATCATCGTCAGGTTGGAATTGCGACGCCGCCAAGAAAGTCGTGGCGTTTTGCAATGGCCCGGCCTGCCCTCAGAGTTCGATCGCGATGCACGCAATGGTCGACAACGGCTTTCCGCCGGAAAAAATCTACTACTACCGCGGGGGCATGCAGGACTGGCTGGTGCTGGGCCTGACGACACAGGCTTCGGACGCGTGAAGAAATAAGGAAAGTTCTAGAATGACAATCAAGGGAAGAGTGGCGCTTGTGACCGGCGCCGGCCAAAGGTGCCCGCTGACGAGCCCGTCGGGGAACTGACCGACTTCACCCGGCGGATGTGGATCTCGGCGGTGGCGGCCGCGTAACTCTATTCGATATTTGCAACGTTTCTGCCGGGCCTGTTCCCGAAACAGTATCGGATGGGCATTGGCGTCAGCACTTATTTCGAGGCGTCGGAGGTGATCGTAGCGCTGGTCTATGTGGGTCAGGTTCTGGAACTGCGCGCACGTGACCGCACGGGCGACCCGATGATGCGCCAACTCGCAGTCTTTCTGGTGCTGCGCCATCCACTTTCCTTGCGTTTCCCATTCTCGCATGGCAACAAAATCCAGCTACCGGGTTCTGCAGCAGGCCCTGCCCCTCCATCCGACCGTGGCCGAACTGTTGCCGACGGTTGTGGCTGGACTAAAGCGTTTGTGCGTCGTCTGAAGGTTTCGATTGGATTGAACACCCGACCAACGCACCATGACCACGCGACCAAGCAATGAAAGGAAAATTGCATGAAAGCATCCGACCTTTTTATTCGTTGTCTTGAGGCAGAAGGTGTAACCCGTATTTACGGCGTGCCGGGCGAAGAGAATGCCGACTTCATGATGTCGCTCCAAAAATCCACCATCGAATTTGTCCTTACCCGACACGAGCAGGCCGCCGCATTCATGGCAGAAATCCACGGCAGGCTGACCGGCGAGGTTGGCGTCTGTCTGGGCACGCTGGGACCGGGGGCAACCAATCTGATTACTGGCGTCGCTGATGGCAACATGGACCGTGCGCCTCTCCTTGCGATCACCGGTCAGGGGGCTTTGACCCGACAACACAAAGAGAGCCATCAGGTGATGGATGTGGTCGGACTATACCGTCCCGTCACCAAATGGTCCTGTGCGGTCAATCACGCCGACAATATTCCTGAGATTGTGCATAAGGCGATAAAACTGGCTGTGGTCGAGAAACCGGGGGCGACCCATATCGAACTGCCGGAAGATATTGCTTCCAACGAGACCGATGCTCGTCCGATGCGTAAAGGACGACCTCGCCGCCCGGTGCCGGAAAACAAGATCATGGACGAGGTGTGGGCGCGGATACGCAGCGCCAGGAGCCCATTGATAATCGCGGGAAACGGGGCAATCCGCACCAGCGTCAGCAGGCAGCTCTGCCAATTCTGTCATGCGACCGGGATTGGCGTATTGATGACGTTCATGGCCAAGGGCGCCGTAGACATGGACAGTGACCATTGCCTGTTTACTATCGGCATGGGGCAACGCGACTATCCGCAGTCGGCGATCGATGCGGCCGATCTGATCATCACTGTCGGCTACGATCTGGTCGAGTACGGCCCAGAGAAATGGAATGCCGAGGGAGCGCGCGACATTATCCACATGGATTTCCTCCCCGCCGAAAGCGATTTCAACTACCAGCCTCAGATCGAAGTTGTGGGCGATCTGGCCCATGGAATAGAGATGTTGAACGCCCGAGTGGCGCGGGACGGCACACCTGAATTCGACTTAGCATCGCAGGCCAAACTGCGCCGGAAGATGCTGGAGGAATTTGCAGAGCACGACGATGATGACACGAAGGGATCAATCCGCCCCCAAAAGGCCATCGCTGATGTGCGCGCTGTTCTGGGGCCGCGCGACATTCTGTTGTCGGGCGTTGGGGCTCACAAGATGTGGGTTGCCCGCCACTACCAATGCCATGAACCCGGCACTTGCCTGATTTCAAATGGATTCTGCTCGATGGGCATGCCGCTTCCCGGGGCGATATCGGCTAAACTGTCAAGGCCGGACGCCAAGATCCTTGCGGTGGTTGGCGATGGGGATGTGATGATGAATGTGCAGGAGATGGAAACCGCAAGCCGCCTCAAATCCGACATCACGGTGCTGGTTTGGGAAGATCACGCTTACGGGTTGATCGCGTGGAAGCAACAGCAAGAGTTCGGGCACCACACGGATTTGTCCTTCACCAACCCCGATTGGCTGGGACTTTGTGCCGCGATGGGGTGGCAAGGCGAACGCTGCGAAGATGCGGCAGACCTGCGAGATGCATTGAACCGGGCATTGGCACATAAAGGGCCCGCGATGGTGGTGATCCCGATAGATTACCGCGAGAACATGATGCTGACCGAGCGATTGGGCAAAATCGAAACGACATTCTGAATGCACAATGGACCAGAGGTCGCT
>JBBKVT010000464.1:0-3016 GCA_037968535.1 Paracoccaceae bacterium | reverse complement strand
GCCTGCGGCCGCGCGGATATCGGCGGGACCAATGACAAACAAGTGGATCAGACCACATGCCAAGCTGCTCACATGGCCGATATAGCGCCTGTCCGATCCGGGAGCGTCGTCTAGCGGTCGACGACTCTGCCGAAAGGGCCATCGGCGTCGTTGCGGGATGCCGGGACAAGGCCGTTAGCGACGGGCCCGACCTGCGTCCGGAATTGTGGCGTGGCGCGTTGGGCACCCGGTTGCTGGATCCGCGCACTAGAGCATGTCGCCACTCATCTGATTCAGGGTTTCCGGATTGGGGGTTTTGTGATTCTTTGATCCTGCCAGATATGGGGGTTCGGAATGGGCAGGCCACATCCAATGGAGCTTCGGAGCCGGGTCGTCGCGTTTGTCGAGGAAGGACATGGGCATCGCGAGGCGGCGCGGCACTTCCGGGTGTCGCCGCGGTTCGTGAATGATATGGTCATCCTGAAGCGCGAGGGCGGGGGCCTTTCGCCGAAGGTGCAGGGCAACCATGCGACGGGCAAGTTGGCCCCCTTCGGCACTTGGCTACGGGATCGGCTGGCGGCCAAGGGCGATCTGACACTGGACGAGATCGTGGCCGAACTGGCCTCTGTTCAAAGCCTGACGGTGCATCGCGGTTCAGTTGGCAAATGGCTGCACCGGCTTGGCCTCAGCCATAAAAAAACTCTGCTCGCCAGCGAAATCCTTCGGCCCGAGGTGGCCGAGCAGCGCAGGGTCTGGATTGAGACCCGCCAGTCTGACATGGCCAACATGCTGGAAAGGCTGGTCTTCATTGATGAGACTTCGCTCAAGACCAACCTCGTCAAAACCACCGGTTGGGCTCCCGTCGGCACGCGTCTCATCGACCACGCGCCCTTCGGCCACTGGCACACCCAGACCTTCGTCGCGGGCCTCTCCCATGACGGACTGATCGCGCCCTGGGTGCTCGACGGCGCGATGAACCGGGACAGTTTCGAGACCTATGTCACACGCGAACTGGCCCCGGCGCTGCGGCCCGGACAGATCGTGGTGGCCGACAACCTGTCGTCCCACAAATCGACCAAGGCCATCGACCTGCTGCGCTCTCAGGGCAATGACCTGATCTTCCTGCCGCCCTACTCGCCCGACTTCAACCCCATCGAAATGGCGTTCTCCAAGCTGAAGACCCTGATCCGCAAGGCTGCAGCAAGAACCTACCACGCGCTCTGGAAAGAGGTCGGTGCAGTCTGCGACTTGTTCCAGCCACAGGAATGCCGAAACTACTTCAGGGCCGCAGGCTATGGTGCAAATTGAAAGCGACACGCTCTAGCCCGAATTATTCATGAGGGGTGGTGAGGGTAGCATAACCTTTTGAAAAGCTGTATTTTTATGGTGTTGAAGCCTAAAATTCAGTTTTCAGGAAGCCAGCCCTCACCATGGATATTTCTACACGCTCTCACCCCTACTTGTCACCCGTAAATGGCAAGCCGATCCTGCTTGGATTTAATGGCGCGGACATGAGCTCAGACGCCGGACTGACCCTGCTGCGCGAGATCGAGCGCCAGACTGGTCTGGCACAGCGTCTTGCTTCGTGCATGGTGGATCCGCGTGATCCGGCCAAGGTTCAACACAGTCTGGACGATATCATCCGGTTCCGGATCATGATGATTGCCGCGGGATATGAAGATGGCAATGACGCTGACAGCTTGCGGCATGACCCCAGCTTCAAGATCGCGCTTGAGCGTAGTCCCGAAACAGGCGCGGCCCTATGCTCGCAGCCCACGATCTCGCGTATGGAAAATCAGCCTGATGCACGCGCCCTGATCCGGATGAGCGCAGAAATTGTCCGGTTCTACTGCCAGTCCTTCCCGTGCGCACCGGGCCGGATCGTGCTCGACATCGATGACACATTTGATGCGGTCCACGGCAATCAGCAACTTCGCCTGTTCAATGCCTTCTATGACGAATATGGCTTCCAGCCCATTGTCGTCTTCGACGGGGACGGTCGGCTCGTCGGGGCGTTATTGCGCCCAGCCCGGCGCCCCAAAGGCGCTGAGAGTGCAGCCCACATGCGCCGATTGATCCGACAGATCCGCAGGCATTGGCCCAAGACGGAGATTCTGCTGCGCGCCGACAGTCACTATTGCACGCCACAGGTTCTGGATCTGTGTGACAGGCTCGGGCTGCGCTATGTCTTCGGTCTCTCCAAGAACCCTCGTCTGGCGGAGAATATCCTGCCTCTGGAAGCGTCAACCGCGGCGCGATACAGCCGCAATCCAGGTCAGAAGCTGCGCCGCTTCAAAACCTTCTCCTATGCTGCCCGGTCCTGGTCAAAACCCCGCCGGGTGATTGCCCGGGTCGAGGTCAGCCCCAAGGGACGGGACACACGCTACATCGTCACCAATCTCGAGGGTGGCCGTGGCAAGCATCTTTATGAAAAAATCTACTCCGCCCGAGGCCAGGCCGAGAACCACATCAAAGCATGGAAGGCCCATCTCGCGGCCGACCGGACGTCGTGCTCAAAAGCCAACGCCAATCAGATGCGCCTGATGTTGCATGGCTGCGCCTACTGGATCTGGTGGACCCTTCGCGCGGCTTGCCCGAAGCGTTCCCCGTGGCGCCGCGCCCAGTTCGACACGCTGCGCCTGAACCTCGTCAAGCTCGCTGCCACTATCGTCGAGAAGAAGACCCGCATCATCGTGACGCTGCCGGCGTCCTGTCCCCGGCAAGGGCTATTACGCTTCCTCTTCGATGCCCTCGCGCCACCAGAACCAGCCTGACGCCAAGCGCCCCGCACACCCTGAAACATCAACCCACATAACCCAAGCCAAGCAACCGTCCGGACTGCAAAGCCGGACGCAGACACCGGCTATTCTTAAGAAACCGAGGGGGCGGGAAAAAGCTTGCCAGCACCGAAAACTCAAGCTTCATGAATTATGGCGGTTAAGTGCTTTCAGCACAGCTGTACCACGCCAAGGCCCGAACGGGGCGCTTTGACTCAAATGTTGGGTTTGCGGCGCAGATCCAGGGTTGTCGGGAATTC
>JBBKVT010000463.1:0-3000 GCA_037968535.1 Paracoccaceae bacterium | reverse complement strand
GGGCTGCACTGGGCGCGCGTGGCAAACCGCCGGCTTCGTCTTTCCGAAGAGGCGGAAATTCAAAGACAGGAAATGCGCAAGCGGGTTTGGTTTGTCGTGCGCGACAAGCTCGGCGACCGATATTACCGGATGTCGCCCGCCGTTTACCACATGCTGGCCTTGCTTGACGGCACGCGGACGGTTGACGAAGCCTATGCGCTTGTGTCCGAGCGCCTTGGCGAGGACGCTCCGACCGAACTGGAAGTTCTGAAGCTCCTCTGGCGCTTGCACGGCGCGGATTTATTGAAGGGGGACGTTGCAGGGCGCACGGATGAGATGGTGGAACGTGCCGAAAAGCTGGAACGACAGAAACTGTTCATGATGTTGAAATCGCCGCTGGCGATCCGGATTCCGCTTTTCGAACCGTCAGCCCTATTTGAACGCATGGGTTGGCTTGCGCGCGCGGTTTATTCCAAGGGCGGCTTTGCGATTTGGTGTGTCACGATCGTCGCTGCGCTGGCTGCGCTTGCTTTGAACTTCACGGCGTTCACGTCGAACTTTTCCGACCGTGTTCTGTCCTTCGACAATCTGGTTCTGGTCTGGCTAGTTTTTCCTGTTGTCAAGTTTCTGCATGAAATCGGACACGGGCTGGCATTACGTCGATGGGACAGGCAGAGCCATGAGCTTGGTATCATGTTTCTAGTTTTCATGCCGGTGCCTTACATTGACGCATCGTCTTCTGCCCTGATGCATCGGCCCGCTCAGCGCATGATTGTGGGCGCGGGCGGGCTTTACATCGAGTTATTCATTGCGGCTTTGGCGATGATCGCCTGGACCATGTTGGAACCCGGCCTTGTGCGCGCTGTGGCCTATAACGTGGTTCTGATCGGAGGGGCCTCTGCCCTGTTGTTCAACGGCAACCCGCTTTTGAAGTTTGACGCCTATTACGTGCTGTCAGACGCGCTTGAGATACCGAACTTCGGCACGAGGTCCAACAAGTGGTGGATTGCGCAAATCCAGCAGCGTGTCCTCGGCATGGGCGACGTAAAAGACCCGGTTGAGGCAGACGGGGAAAAGCCCTGGCTCGTGACCTATGCGCCGCTTTCGCTGGCGTACCGGATGGTTCTCATGATGACGATAGCGATTTTCGTGGCAACAAAATTTTTCTTCCTTGGCACGGCGCTCGCCATTTTGGCCATCTTTAACATCATCGTTCAGCCCATTCTAAAGTCGCTGAGGTTCCTCGCCAAAAGTCCGCGGCTGAAAGCCGGACGGCCCCGCGCCATATTGCGCACCGCGGCAATTCTTGGCGGTCTTTCTGTTCTGATCCTAGCCGTTCCGATGCCCTATCGCACGGTGGCTGAAGGCGTTGTGTGGTATTCTGAAGGCTCGGAAATTCGACCTGCGTCCGGTGGGTATGTCATCGACATGTCGGCCAGATCCGGCGCGAGGGTCGCCGCGGGATCGCAAATCCTCGCGCTGACGGATCCCGAAACACAGGCGGAACTCAAAAGCCTCAAGGCACGGGTCGAGGCGCTGGACGCACAGTTTCGCCGTGAGTTGTCAGACGACCGGGATCAGGCCCGCCTGACGGCCGAAGAAATAGCTTATATCCAGCAGAGGATCACCGCGACTGAAGATCGGCTGTCGGGACTGACTGTCACCGCACCGCTGGACGGCAAGCTTATTGTTCCGCGCCAACGCGACCTTGCCGGCGGCTGGGTGGGACGCGGCGCGATCATCGGCCACGTAATCGGTGATGCTCCGATGACCGTGCGCGCGGCGCTGAGGCAGGCCGACATGGAGCTTGTGCAGAGCGATTTGTCGGGCGTTGTCGTGCGGTTCGCCTCTGACCTCGGCAAAGTCAGCCTGGCAAAGGTGGCCCGGATCAATCCGCAGGCTACGGACATTCTGCCCTCAGAAATTCTGGCGACAACCGGCGGAGGACGGTTTTCGCTTCGTCAGGACATGCCGGGCGGCACGGGACCAAGATCGCTCGACCGGTTCTTCCTGATCGAGATAACCCTGCCGCCAGAGGCCGTTCCGCAGTTTGGGGAACGGGCGTACGTGCGCTTTAGTCATGGCACGGCGCCTATTGCCCAGCAAATCATGCGGTCCTTGCGGCAACTGTTCCTGCGCGAGTTCGAGGTTTGACTGCGATGCGACCCCGCCCAGTTGGTATTCCGCCCCGGCGGGTGAAACCCCTTGCAGCGCCGCCGATATCGCTGTTGCTCAGATGGCGTTTGTATCAAGGAAGCGCCGCGCTGGACGCGCAGATTTATTCCCTAAAGACACTGCGAACCGGCACTCTGCGGGACCGGGCCGTCACCGCTGCGGCAGCTATAACCGACGAAACCGGAACAAGAACAAAGGCGGGCGATGTAAGGGCCGCCCTGGCGCTTTTATCGGGTCGCTTCGTTGTTCGGGAGAGCCCGGAAGAACAGCGAAACATTGCCAGGATTGCCGCATATGCCGCAGCGCTGGAGGGGCGTCAGGTTCATCTGATCGAATTCAGCGAAGAGAATGCGCGAGCAACAGCAGATGTGTCTTCGACCACTGCTGCGCGCCTCGGTCTGAGCCTTGTCTTTCTTGAAGACGCCGCCGATCTCGATACACGCAGCGACGCTTACGGAGCGGACATTGTTGTAGCATCCGCCAACCGGCTGACGCGCGATCTGCTGCGCGAAAAGATCAAGCACGGGCAGCGCAGTCGCGGGGCTAGGGCGGCGATTTCCCGCCTTGGCGCACGGGAAGCGGGCGACCGCCTGCTCTGGCCTGAATCGCTCACCGGAATTGTCGCGGATGCGGACCTGCTGTTTTTCGATCCGCCTCGGCCCGTTGCTGTCGCCGACGAGATGGAGCGTGAGAAGGGGCGCGTGCTCGCCGATCAGGCGTTCGTGCTGATTTCGGGGCTGGAGCGGGATGTTCATTACATGATCGACACCACCACACGCCGCATCCGACTGAGCGAACAGGGGCGCGCGCGGATCGATACTTATGCCACGCTCTTCGGCAGCGCCT
>JBBKVT010000462.1:0-2977 GCA_037968535.1 Paracoccaceae bacterium | reverse complement strand
GCCTCCGGCGCGCACTCCCAGCGCGCCGGAGGGATAGGAGTTTCAATGCGCATCAAATCGGCCACGGCCTTCTGGGTGCAGATCCCCATCGAACCCGACAAACAGCATGTCAGCGATTTCGGCCGCCTGCGCAGCTTTGACGCGGCGATCCTGCGGCTGGAAACCGAGGATGGCCTCGTCGGCTGGGGTGAGGGCAAGAATGCCGCCGGAAGCGCCGGGCATTACGCCACGCTGGTGCACCTTTTGAACCACGAATTCGGCCCTCGGATCGTCGGCCGCGACCCCGCCGATATCACCTACATATGGGAAGACCTCTACAACGGGGTGCGCGCCGAAAAGGCCCGCAACGCAGGTCACGCAATGCCCGAACTCGCGCGCCGCGGCCTGACCGTCGCCGCGATCAGCGCCATCGACATCGCGCTTTGGGACATCCTCGGCAAGGCCGATAACACGCCGGTCTGGCAACTTCTGGGCGGGCGCAAGGCCGACCGCCTGCCCGCCTACGCCTCTGGCGGCTGGGCCAATGCCGCGACGATCGGTGAGCAGTTGCAGGGCTACATTAACCAAGGCGGCTTTCGCGCCGTCAAGATGCGGGTCGGCGCGATGGACGGTGCTGCGCATATCTCGGCCGCCCGCGTCAAGGCCGCCCGCCAAGCCCTTGGTCCTGATGTTGAAATCATGGTCGATGCCCACGGCACCTACACCGTCGCCGACGCCAAACGGTTCGCGCATATGGTCGCCGATTGCGACCTTGCATGGTTCGAGGAACCTGTGATCGCCGACGACAAACCCGGTCTGGCAGAGGTCCGCGCCGCCACTCACATCCCGATCGCCACCGGCGAATCCGAGGCAACCCGGTTCGCCTTCCGCGACCTCGCGATGTTGCGCGCCGCCGACATATTCCAGCCCGACCCGGCCTTTTGCGGCGGCATCACCGAGGCGATGCGGATCGGCACCCTCGCCAGTTCCTTCAACCTCAGGCTCGCCCCGCATCTGTGGGCCGGCGCGCCCTGCTTTTTCGCCGGTCTGCATGTTTGCGCAGCGTCACCTGCCAGCTTCACCGTGGAGTATTCGCTTGGCGCCAATCCGATGATACACGATCTCTCGAAGGCCAAGGTCGCTGTCGCGGACGGTCTGATCGCGATCCCGGATACGCCGGGACTGGGGCTGACCATGAACGAAAAGGCGCTGGAAAAATACACAGTAAAGCCATGACAACGCAAGAAAACCAGTTCCTTCCCACGCTCGCGGCATATCTTTATGCCGTTGCCAAATCCACCAGCGGCAAGGCCCCGTCGGAACGCGAACTGGCCGAACATTTCGCCGTCAGCCGGGGTCAGGTGCGCGAGGCGCTGGCGATCCTCGAAGCCATGCAAGTGATCGAAAGGCGCGCCAAATCCGGCATTTACATCAACGAGGATCACGCCGGCATCGAAACCATGGCCTTCTACGCCCGCGCCGGCATTCCGCTGGAACCGCGTCAGATATACGAGGCCGTCGAGGTCCGCAAGATCCACGAGATCAAGGCCGCCGAACTGGCCGCCGAACGCGCCACGCAAGAGAATTTCGACCGCCTGCGCGAAATCCTGGACGCCTCCGAACAGCGGATCGCCGCGGGGCTGGGACTGGCGATGCTGGACCACGACTTCCATCTCGAAATCGTCCGCGCGACCCAGAACACGGTCTTTTACAACATCTGCAAGACCTTCTACACGCTCAGCGAAAAGCGTCTGCCGATCTACTTCCAGAAAGACGACCGAAACCGCAAATCGCATGCCGAGCACCTGCAAATCTTCGACGCCCTGCTGCGCCGCGACGCGACGCTGGCGCAGGCGCTGATGAACAGCCACCTGCGCGGCGCAATGAGCTACTGGGCCGAACTGCTGGAACCAAAGTCCGAGGAACCCGGCCCGCAAGGCGCGGAATGAACGCGCCGGTCATCCTCTTTTCGACCCATTCGCTGCACCCCGAGGTGACGCGCGATCTGCAGGCCTTGGGCGATCTGCGCATTGCCAGTGCGCCCACCGCCGAAGCGATCATCGCGGGAAGTCACCGCGCTGGCATTATCATCGTCCGCGCTGCGATCCCCGCGGAAATCATCGCCCGCGAAAAGCATCTCATGGCCCTGATCCGCCACGGCGCGGGCCTCGACATGATCCCGGTGCCACAGGCCACCAATGCCGGGGTGCTGGTCGCCAATGTCCCCGGCGTCAACGCAGTGACGGTGGCCGAACACGTGATCTGGTCGGCAATGGCGCTGCTGCGCCGCTTCCCGCAGGTCGCAGCCGACCTGCGCGCCAAAGGCTGGGAACCCGCCCGCCGCCATTCCAATTCCGGCCGCGACCTGACCGGCCGGATCATTGGCATCGTCGGCATGGGCAATGTCGGCCGTGCGCTGACCCGGATAGCGCAGGGCGGCTTCGGGATGAACGTCCTCACCCATACCCGCAGCCCGGCGAATGTGCCGGACGGGGTAGAGGCGGTCTCGCTGGGCGACCTCCTAGCCCGCGCCGACCTCCTCGCGCTCTGCTGCCCGCTGACCCCTGAAACCACCGGCCTGATCGACGCGCGGGCTTTGGCACAGATGAAATCCGACGCGATCCTCGTCAATGTCGCCCGCGGCCCGGTGGTGGATGAGGCCGCGCTTCTGACCGCGCTGCAAAATGGCAAACTCGGCGGCGCGGTGCTGGACGTATTCGCCCAGCAACCCCTGCCCTCAGGCCACCCGTTCCTCAGCCTCCCCAATGTCATCCTGACCCCGCACATGGCCGGGATCACCGAAGAAAGCATGCTGCGGATGGGACAAGGCGTCGTCCACGAGGCACGCCGCATCCTGTCCGGCTTACCGCCCGAGAACTTCGTGAACCCAAAGGTTCTGCCCGCATTCCGGGCGCGTTTTCCTGATCTGGGTGGCTAGCACGCTTGGGCAGACGCTGACTTTGATTTCGCTCGTTAAGAGAAAATTAACCGCAAAAAA
>JBBKVT010000461.1:0-14416 GCA_037968535.1 Paracoccaceae bacterium | reverse complement strand
TGTCGCGTGCGGTTCTCGCGCATCACGAGAATCAATCGGCCCGAGCCAGATTTCAGGATTGCCGGCTCTTCGAATGCCAGATCCGGGGCGGCGCAGATCAGCCGTGGCGCACTCCAGCTTGCACCATTGTTATTACTTTGGATCACAAACACTCGTTGGTAATGCGGTACATCACAAAGTGGCAGCAGGATTGTGCCATTGCTCAAAGTGGCGCCGCCGCGCATGCCGTATCCACCGCTAAATGGTCTCGTATCAATAGGGACTGACCGACTAAAGCTTCGGCCGACATCATCCGAAAAGCTGATCAGCGTTTCGCCGCCGCCGCGTACCCAAGGCATCGAGCGCGCAGCCTGCTCCAGATCCAGACCCTGCGCGTCGTGCTCGGACGAGGAACTCCACCGCGCGAGAAGTTGCCGCGAGCCGAGCAGATCGGTTCGGTTTTGTTGCCGGCTCGCCTGACCGGTGGTCAACCATTCAAAGCGCCATTGGTTCAGCATCAACCGCCCATCGGGCAGAGGAGTGAGTCCGGCACATTCCATCCCCGCAGACTGAAAATCCGGCACTGGTTCGGGTGCGGACCAGCTCTCGCCTTCGTCCACCGAACGAATCACAACGTTGCGAAACAGCGGTTCTTCGGGCGGGTGAAGGATAAACCCGCGCCGCGGCGCCTGATTGAAAACGGCAACCCATGTTCTGTCTGCGGACGTCACCAGATGTGGATGAGCGCAATAGGAGTGTTGGTCGCAGAAGACCAAGACATGGCGGGCATTGGGCGCCGGCAGAGCTGGTACCGCCATGGCCTAGTCGGAACCGATTCTGCTGCCATCACCTCGGAACAGAAAGCATCTGTCTGCCGAAAACGTCAGGCGCCGGGTTTCCTGGGGTCGAACTTCGCCTTCGTCCAGATCGGCGGTTGCTATCAGCGGGCCCGCTGCGAAATCCGGTGCATAGGCAAAGCTAGTACCCCCCAACCGTTCGACGAAGTCAATTCGCGCCTCGAAGCTCAGCGGAAGAGTGCCGTCAACCTCCAGGTTCTCGGGGCGCAAGCCTAGTTTGAGTGTGTCGCCAACTGCAATGCTGGTGTCCCCGCAAGGGATCTCGACCGGTCCGCCCTGCAAGCCCGCCATGCTCAATCTTGCAACGCCGCCAGACATCGCATCGACAGTAACCGCGAAAAAATTCATTCGGGGAGAGCCGATGAACCCTGCGACGAACGCATTCACCGGGTCGCGATACAATTCCATCGGTGCGCCGACCTGTTCGACCCGCCCATCGCGCAAGACAACGATCCTGTCGGCGAGTGTCATTGCCTCGACCTGGTCGTGGGTGACATAGACCATCGTCGCGCCCAGTTCCCGGTGCAAACGCGCAAGTTCGAAGCGCATCTGCACCCTGAGTTCGGCATCGAGGTTGCTTAGCGGTTCGTCGAACAGAAATACTTTGGGCTGCCGCACAATAGCACGGCCGATAGCGACCCGTTGGCGCTGCCCTCCCGAAAGCTCTTTCGGCTTCCGATCCAGCAGACTATCCAGCTGCAGGATCTTCGCGGCTTCCAGGACGCGCTGGTCACGCTCGGCCTTCGGCACACGTTCGACTCGAAGGCTGAATCCCATGTTCTGGGCAACGGTCATGTGCGGATAGAGCGCATAAGACTGGAACACCATCGCCAGACCGCGCTTTGACGGCGCAACATTGCGAACCGACTTACCATCCATCCGGATATCGCCGGCGCTAAGGTTTTCCAGACCGCAGATCAGGCGCAGCGCCGTAGATTTCCCACAGCCCGACGGCCCGACGAGAACCACGAACTCACCAGCCTCGATCTGCAGGTCCAGCCCGTGAATCACCTCCAGATTTCCGAACCGCTTTCGCACGCCGCTGAGTTCTAGCTGAGCCATTTGATTGCGCCTATTGAAGTGGGGCCGTGCCCGGCGGATGCGGGCACTGCATGTGTTCAGGTCAGTTCGAACCGGGTTGTTCGGACGTATTGAAGTGGAGCCGGATCGTCGGTCCATTCGTGATAGGATACAGCGATCGAACCATCGGAGTTCTGGGCTACGCTGGGATAACCGATGTGCTGATAGATACCGGGATGGTTATGATCGATTCCGCCGGAGCCGTGGCCTTCGGTGTTACTGTCCCCTCCCAGGCTGGAGGTTGGCCGCTTTTCGGCCGACTTACCGGGAACACCGCCTTCGCGAACTACGAACTCGTTTTTTACGTCCCAGTTGATGCCGTCCTGAGAGATGATGCCACGGACACCATAGGGTGGGCGGCGGTAGCCGTAGACCATCAGATAGCGGCCATCCTGAAGGGCGATCAGCTCAGCCGGATAACCCCAGATGTTGGTCCATTTCGGTGGTGTCCAAGAAAACCCGTCATCCTCGGACACGATCATCACCATGTTCTTGGAATCGCCGCTGGGGTTCACATGTGTGCGCAGGAAACAGACCAGACGACCATCCTTCAAACGTACCAGGTCAGGTTCTTCGAAGTCGATGATGTTTGCTGGGTCATAGGCAAGCGTCGAGTAGTATTCCCAGTTGTCGCCGCCATCATCAGAACGCATTAGCGCGGATCGGGTGCTTTCGCCTTCACCCGCTTCTCCATAGCCGTGGATGCGCCCGTAGAGCCCCATCAGCAGCCCGCCGTCGGGCAGTTGCCAGCAGCCCGACCGGCAACCGCCATGCTTCATCGGCCTTACATTTACCGGGATCGGTGCACACCAGGTCTTGCCGCCATCTTTGGACTTGACGACAAAGGTGCCAAGCCAGCCCTGCGTCTTGAATGCCCAGGTCCAGTCGCCCCACTTGTTTGTGTTAGGCACGCTTGCCCACGACGGCTGAGTTGGTTTCTGGCCGCGCTTGAAGAAGCCCGTGATCGTAAAGTTGACCAGCAGCGTCCCATCTTCCAACTCACAGATACCGCAGTCCCAATTGCCGGTCGTGTCGGACCAGTCGACCACAATGGACGGGTCCGACCACGTCACACCGCCGTCCTTCGAGCGCGTCATCATCGTGCGCCCACTATCGTGGTGATAGGGGTAGCGTTCTTCGTTATAGACGGCGACCAGATCGCCGTTCTTCAGCGCCCGCGTCATTGTCTGGTTCACACAGTGTTCGGAATCGCGCACCATCGTGTGATGAGTTAAATCTTTGATAAAGCTCATTGTATTTCCGCTCCCTTACTTTAGTTTAGTTTAGTTGAGCATTCGAGATTTCTGGCCGCCCTACAGACGGATGCCGATGTTCTTGACCATCACGTAATTCATCAGGCCCGGCAGCCCGCGCTCACGCCCGAGGCCGCTGTTTTTTTCGCCGCCGGTCGGGGCCTGAAGGCCGCCAATGAACCAACCGTTGATCCAGATGGAGCCGAAGTGCAACTTTCGCGTCAGGCTGAGCGCACGCGAGATGTCCTGAGTGTAGACACCGGCGTTCAGGCCCGTTTCTAACGAGTTGGCCAACTCCAACGCCTGGTCCTCGGTCTCGAACGTGTGGACGATCGATACGGGCCCGAAAATCTCTTCCCGCGCGATGGACAGCGAAGGATCGACGTTGTCAAACACCGTTGGCTCGATGAAGTAGCCCTGATCGAGGCCCTTGGGCCGGTCACCGCCGAACCGCAATTTCGCGCCGTCCTTCTTGCCTCGTTCGATGTATCCGACCACCTTGTCGTATTGCTCCTTCGACGCAAGCGGACCAAGGGTTGGGTTGTCGGCGGGCATTCCGACAGTCAACCTGGCTGTCTTTATTTCCAGCATCGTCAGGAAATCTTCACGGATATCCTTGTGCAACAAGTAACGCGACGATGACGAGCAAACCTGGCCGGAATTGCCGAAACTTGCATCCAGCGCGTCGGTCGTAGCGCGGTCGATGTCGGCGTCTGCAAAGACGATCATCGGGTTCTTGCCGCCAAGTTCCAGGACCACGGCCTTGATGCCTTCGGCGGCTGTTTGGTAGACGCGACGCCCGGTGGCGACGGACCCGGTAAAAGTGATGCCGCTCACAAGCGGATGCCTTACCAGTGCTTCGCCGGCCTCTGTTCCGTAGCCAGTGACGACATTAACGACACCCGGCGGAAGGCCGGCGCGTAGGCAGAGTTCGCCGAGCGCCAACGCCGTCAGCGGCGATTGTTCAGCGGGTTTCAGAACTGCTGTGCATCCTGCGGCCAGCGCCGGGGCGAGCGACCGTGCAGCCATTCCCAGCGGATAATTCCACGGCACGATGTGGCCGGTGACGCCGATTGGCTCAAGGGAAGTATAATCGACGAAATCCCGCCCCAAGGGAACTGTCGCCCCTTCCAGCTTGTCAGCGGCCCCGGCGTTGTAACGAAAGCAGTTCGCCACACCATTTACGTCACCGCGCGCCTCGCCGACCGGTTTGCCAACATCGATGCGTTCCAGCCAAGCAAGATAATCGATTTCTGCTTCAATCAGATCGGCCAACTTAGACAAAAGCCGGCCGCGATCAAACGGCGTCAGCGCGCCCCATGGACCCGACAATGCTTGATGCGCCGCTTTGCACGCGGCATCAATGTCAGCGACATTTCCGCGAGGGACCATGCATATTACCTGTTCGGTCGCCGGATCTACAGTTTCGAAACATTGCCCGGAAGCTGCGTCCGACCAAGTATCGCCAATCAGAATCTTGTTCGTTATCTTACTGGTATCGTTCAATCTGAAGTCGTCCATTTTTTCCGCCGTGTTAGGATTTAATGCTGCCCTGAGAAATGCCCTGGATGAAGTACTTCTGCAGGACGAAGAAAAGGATCAGGCTGGGGATCGACAGAATCGTCACCGCTGCCATCGATATCGAAAAGCTTTCCAATTGGGTGTGGCTGCCGATTACCGGTGCAAATTGCGCTATACCGACCGGCAATGTCTTCATGCTTTCATCGAACGTCACCAGTAGCGGCCACAGGAAGTTGTTCCAATTCAGCGTAAAAATTATGACCGTCGCCGCAATCGTCGGCGCGCGCGCCAGCGGCATTGCCACCTGAAGGAAGGTCCGGAACGGGCCCGCGCCATCCATCCGCGCCGCTTCTTCCAGCTCCTTTGGGAAGCTAAGGAAGAATTGGCGGAAGATGTAGACGCTGAACACATTAGCGATCGTCGGCAGGATCAGCGCTTGATAGGTGCTGGCCCAGCCAACTTTGATTATCGCAAGAAGCAACGGCACGACCGTCACTTCCACCGGAATCATCAGTGACGCGATGAATAGCGCGAATAACAACCCGTTACCGGGAAAGCGCATCCGCGCCAGTGCATAACCAGCCATCGCACCAAAGAAGACGCACAACGCGGTCGAGACGGTCGCCTGCACAATGCTGTTGAAGCCCCACCGCAGAATGGGAAACTCAAAGACTTTAAGATAGTTGCTGACAGTCCATACCCTTGGCAACCACTCGATATCTTTTGTCATGACGTGTTCGGGCAGTTTAAACGAAGTCGAAACCATCCACACAAATGGCAGCGACCAAAGCAACGCGATGAACATTCCAAGCGCCCAAAGCGGCACATCGGCCAGCTTCATGTTGCGCTTCTCCAGAAACGTCGCGTTGTCGACGTCTGAATTCTCCATGACTATCCCCGCTCCCGAACGATAAATCGCAAGACGATGGTGACCGTAATAATGACCAGAAACAGGATGATCGCGATGGCCGAGGCATATCCGAAAGCGTGCCGGACAATCGCTGCCTTATAGATGTAGTGGATCGGTGAATCTGAGGATCCGGCGGGGCCGCCGTTGGTCATCACATAGACCTGGCTGAAAATCCGAAGGGTCGAAATCATCTGCAGCGTGACCACCATGCTGATAACGGGCCGCATCATCGGAAGGGTTACGAAGAACAGCCTTTGAAACCGCCCTGCCCCATCGACAGTTGCTGCTTCTGTCAGATCTTTGGGGATGTCTTGCAGTGCAGCCAGAAACAGAATGAAAGCCAGCCCCATGTCCCACCAGATCGAAGCAATACTGACCCCGACAAGCGACCATTCGGTCGACGTCAGCCACGCGATATTAGGGATGCCCAGATATCCGAGGTAGTGATTGATCAGCCCGAATTGCGTGTCCAGAAGCCAAACCCAGATCAATCCGATGACGGTGGCCGACACAACGTATGGCGCAAAGAACAGAGTCCGCGCGATCGACGACAATGGCCAGTTCTGATTGACAAACAGTGCCGCAGTCAGCCCACAAATGGACACCCCCGGTACGATGATCAAACCGTAAAGAAGTACGTTCTTGAACGCGTTAATAACCCATTCGTCTGCGAAGGCCTCCCGGAAATTCTCTATGCCGATCCACTCAGGCGATCCGATAATGCTCCATTCGGTAAAGGCAACGTAGCCTCCGAACAGAACCGGCAAGATATTGAAAAGAAAGAACGGCACTGTGAAGAATGCGACAAACAGGTAGCCGGTCCATTCGATGCGGCGGCGCTCGGCTTGTGCCAGCGGCTGAGAGACATCGTCGGGAGCGGAGTTCGTTGCGGCGTTCGACATTGGTTTGGTGCGATCACTGTAAATTGGGGAACTGGGGGAGGCGGTGGCCGCACAGGCGGCCACCGGCACATTTCGTTAGCCTTTGTCGAGGCCCTTCTGCCAACGCTCTTGCAGTTGGGCCATCGCCTCTTCGGGAGACTTCTTTCCGGCCCAGACATTCTCCAGCGTGGACGCGGCAAAGTTCCCGCCCGAATAGATCGTGAATTCGGGACCCTCGACCACCGGGATTTCCTGTATTGTCGCGAACTCCATGCCATCGACAAAGGCCCCGCGCTTGTCCCAGGGGATGCCTGCGGTCTTGTAATCATCCCGTTCCAGAATGGACTTGCGTGGTGCTGCGCCACGCCCGACTGTGGTCCACAGGAAGCTGTTGTCGGATAACCATTTTACGGCTGCCATCGTAGCTTCGTAACGGCCTTTGTCCTTCTGGTTGTAAAGCTCAAGTCCGCCCATTTCGAAATAGGTTTTTTGCGTGCCGCCGATATTCGGGAATAGATATGTCCGGAAATTCAGCCCCTGGTTCACATACCCATTCAACGTCCACGGGCCTGTCCAGAATATCGAGCCCTGCCCGGTACCAAACGCCTTGTAGCGATCCGAAACATCACGGGTCGAAACTTTGTGCTCGTCAAATAGCGCCAGAACCCATTCCATCGCCTTGATGCCCGCATCGGGATTGACAGCCGCGGTTTTCAGATCTTCGCTGGCTCGCATAAATCCCATCTGTTCTGCGACGATACCCCAGGTGACGGTCGGTTGAACGCCCGATCCTGTCATCATGATGCCCGAGCGAGTGACTGTATCGCCATCGCGCTTGGTCATGGCCTTTGCCCAATCCAGCAATTCAGCGTTGTTGGTTGGTGGCGCATTCGGGTCGAGGCCAGCCTCCAGCACATGGTCGATGTTGATCTCGGGCTGAAGACTCATCAGGTCCATGGGAATCATGTACATCTTGTTGTCGTACTTTGGGTAACGCGCAGCTCGAAGTGACAGTTCACTGAAGTCGGATAGATCAAGGCCACTTGCCGCGGCCAGATCGTCCAGCGGAACAGTAACTTCGTCACGCGCCATCTGAGCCGCCTTGCCAGCGGTTCCCCAGCCAAAGTCAGGGGCCTGACCTGTGGCAGCCGCCGTCAGCACCTTGGTAACGTATTGCTCTTCGGGCACAAGCTGCATGTCGATCTGGACGCCCTTGTCCTTATGCGCTTCATTGAAGGCGTCGATCATCTGCCCCCAAACTTCACCATCGGACGCGGCAAGCCAGCTCCAGTGGACGAGTTCGATCGGCGCACTTTGGGCAAGTGCGGGTGCCGCAAACATCGGCGCCAAAGTCGCCGCACCGGTCGCCGCAGTTGCAGATTTCAAGAACGTTCTGCGACTAAGCGCATTCCGTGTTTTCGTATTCATGTCGCGATCCTCCGTTTGGGTTGGCCCATTCCGCACTCGGATCAAGTCAACAGACTTTTCGAACCGATGCGGGCAAATCCGGCCCATAGCCGGATCCACTTGTTCCTTTTTTGCTGGCAGCGCGCCATTTAGGGCAGTCTGTAAACGGGTAGAACTAGTGGATTCGAAACGATGCCAGCACTTGGATTATTGGCGTGAAGACGGCGACGTGTATTTGCATTGCGCGACAATAACATTACCGTACGCGAAATGCTGACCATCGAATCAACAAGTAGGACTCGGATCGCTTCGGCGAAACGCGAGTATCTGGAAGTCGGGATATTTTTGGCGCCTCAGTATTCCTTATATGGCCTGTTTCTGCTGATCGAGGTGTTTCGGGTCGCCAATCAGAACGCAGGTCGGCGCCTATTCAACTGGAGCTTCGTTTCCGAGGATGGCAGCTCGGTTGAATCCGGTGCCGGCATGTCCTTGAATGCTGATACAAGTATATTTTCTGACTTTCCTTTTGATCAGGTGTTTGTGGTTTCGGGCAACGACCCGGTTTCCTACCTGTCGCGCCGGTTCGTGTCGTGGATTCACAATCTATATTCGCACGGAGTCCAACTGGCTGGCATCGACACCGGCGCATTCGCACTCGCCGAGGCCGGTTTGCTGAAAGGCCGCCGGGCAACCTGTCATTGGGAAGCCATTCCTCTGTTCACCGAACGCTACCCCGACACCGAAATTGTCGAGCGTCGCTACATCATCGATGCGCCTTTTGTGACATGCGCTGGCGGTGTAGCCACGTTGGACATGATACTCGATATCATTGCACGCGATCATGGACCGGTTCTTGCCAACCACATCTCGAACGGGTTTGTGCATTCGGCCCGGCAGGGCAGCGACAAGGCACAGCGGGCCGATACCGAATTGGCGGAAAACAGGAAAACCGATCCGGTAAACCGAGCGATTGGGTTGATGGAAGCGAATATCGAGACCCCGCTAAGTATCAAGGAGATAGCCGATCAGGCGGGTCGCCCGCGGCGGAACCTCGAAAGGGATTTTCGGCGCCAGACACAGTCTTCTATCGGACAGTATTATGTCCGCGTTCGACTCGAGCGGGCTCGCGAGATGTTGTTCTATGGCCGCAACCAGATCTCTGAAATCTCGATCATGTGCGGCTTCAGTTCACCGGCGGTATTCACGCGAACATTCCGAGCCCACCTGGGCAAATCACCCCGCGATTATCGTTCGGGGAATTCCGCACAGGAAATGGCCAGGTTCCGGCCGCACGTGACCTGGTCACTCAGTGGCGTCCAATCGCATTCGCGGTGATTCGCGCGCTTGCCAGATTGTCAATTATTTGTCGCTAAATGCAAACTAACCGAACTCTCCCAAGGCTAGCTTCTTTGTGAATGCAGGCACGATGGGCCTCGCCCGTCGAATTTGCCTCTGCTGAAGGGTGAAAGGAAGGTATCTTTGTGACTGACCAGGACAAATTCGCGAGCCTGCGTGCGGGTCTTGAAGGGTGTTACGTGACCATTCCGACTCCGTTCCATGACGACGAGAGAATGGATGTGAACGAGGTTGCGCTAAGACAGTATGTGCGGTTTCTGATCGACGGTGGGCTGAACGCAGAATATGCGACGCTGCTGGCCGGCGGTGCCGCGGGCGACTTTTCCACAATGACTTTCGATGAGCGGGTCCGCGTGGCCGAAATCGCAGTGGACGAAGCGGCTGGTGCGGTGCCCATCGCGATGGGCGCCCAAACCACCAGCACGCTGGAACTGGTGCGCCTGGCGCACGAGGCCAAGCGGTTGGGGGCAACCTATATCCAGGTGTCATGCCCATTCTATTTTGCCCATACGGAGGCCGACTTTGAAGAGTACGTGCGCGCCGCGGCCATTGCTGAACCCGATCTCGGGATCATTGTCTACAACACCTTCTGGACCAGCCAGAACCTGTCTTTCGGAGTGATCGAAAGGCTTGCTGAGATCCCGAATATCGTCGGGCTCAAATGGGCATCTCCGCGTACTGACGCCATGGAATTCGAACACGTCTGCTCGCACTTCTCGGATCGATTCATTGTCATCGACAACAACCTTTTCTTCGGGATGAGCGCCATGCCCGCGTTAGGGGCCAAGGCATTCGAAGTTCATCACTGCAACTTCTGGCCAGAATGGGGTATACGTCTGATAGATAACGTAAAAGACGGAAACTACGCAGAAATTACCCGCATGCTGGTCCAGGAGGGAATGCCATTCTACAAACTTTGGGTCGAGATCGAACAACAGTTCACCAGCGGCGACGGATATCTTGACAAATTGTGCATGGAGCTGGTCGGCTTGCCGTCCAGTCGATGTCGCCCACCCACACGTGACATTCGCGAAAATTACCGGAATGCCGCTTACGATATGATGAATTCCATCGGCGTTCCGAGGTTGATACCCCGTCAGGCGCAGCAAAGATAGGAGAAGCCCCATGCCGCTCACACGTGATACCGCGCGGAAAATCGCCTCAGGACTGCGTCCCGACGCCCGCGCCTTTATCGACGGCAAATTTTGCGACGCCTCGGATGGTGGAACGTTCGAAACGATCAATCCCGCGACAGGAGAAGTAATCTGCGGTGTAGCGCATAGTTCTGGCGCGGACGTCGACCGCGCTGTCGCCGCCGCGCGCCGTGCGTTCGACAGCGGCGTCTGGTCTCGCGCGGCGCCGGAGGACCGCAAAGCGGTGCTGTTGCGACTTGCCGGACTGGTCCGCGAACACGCTGACGAACTGGCCGTTCTGGAAAGCCTGGACGCGGGCAAGACGATTACCGATTGCCAGGATGAAATTGGCGACCAAGTAGCAAATTTCTTTCAATGGTACGCCGAGCTTGCCGACAAGACCTTCGGTAAGGTGGCCCCGACGGGTGAGGACGCCTTGGCGCTGATCGTCAAGGAACCAGCGGGCGTCGTCGGGCTGGTGCTTCCCTGGAACTTCCCGCTGCTGATGGCCGCATGGAAACTGGCTCCGGCTCTGGCGGCGGGGTGCTCGACCATTGTCAAGCCCGCCGAGCAGACGCCGCTCACTGCGATCCGGTTAGCGCAGCTGGCGCAAGAGGCTGGCGTGCCGGACGGGGTGCTCAACATCCTTCCCGGACACGGTGAAACCACTGGGCAAGCTATCGGCCGGCATCCTGACATTGACATCGTGTCGTTCACCGGCTCGACCGAGGTCGGAGGCTACTTTTTGCGCTATGCAGGCGAGAGCAACCTCAAAGTCGTCGGCCTGGAGATGGGCGGTAAAAGCCCGTTCATCGTGCTGGATGACGCCGATCTGACTGACGATCTTATCGAGCATGCGGTGAATTCGGCATTCTGGAACGGTGGTCAGAATTGTTCGGCCAACATGCGCCAGATTGTCGATGTTTCACTCGCTGATGTGTTCCTGGAAAAGGTCTGCGTACGGGCAAAGGACTACAAGGTCGGTGATCCGCTTGATCCGGATACCGACATCGGCGCGATGGTGACGGAAGAGCATATGGCGCGCGTGACGGGATATATCGATAAGGGGCAGGCCGAGGGCGGCAAGTTGCTGACCGGTGGGCGGATCGAAAGCCCCGGCTATTTCGTGGCCCCGACAGTGTTCGGCGACCTCAACCCCAACATGACTATCGCGCGCGAGGAAATCTTCGGCCCGGTTCTTGGTGTGCTGCCCGCCCAAGGAATGGACGAGGCGCTGAGCTTGGCATGCGATACTGAATACGGCCTGCACGCCACTGTCTTCACCCGTGACATCGACCGCGCACTGCACATGGCCCGCCGACTGCCCTGCGGGACGGTCTCCGTTAACGGATTTTCTGAAGGCGACATCAAGACACCCTTCGGCGGCTATCGGCGCTCCGGCTCGCTTGCACGCGACAATGGGACCGAAGCGCTGGACCAGTATTTGCAGACCAAGACGATATGGATCAGCAATGGCGGCGGCGCGTGACCGCGATTGCTCTGTGCATCGCAATGTCCGATGCTCAACGTGACAGGCTGTTATCAGGGCTGGGCGATGAACAGCTGGTCGATTGTTCGGCTACCCAGGCGCTCAACAACTTCGTGGACTGCGAGGTTGCATTCGGCGACCCGCCGCCGGCATGGTTGGAAACCGCTCCTGTCCTGCGATGGGTCCAACTGGAATCTGTCGGGTTCGGGGAGTACGCAGGGGCTGCTTGGACCCGCACTAATCCTGATTTAAAGCTGACGAACCTCGCCGAATTTTTTTCGGATGCGGTGGCCGAGACCGCGTTGGCGGGCATTCTGTCGCTTGGCCGTGGAATCGACGAACTTGCGCGGCTGCAGGCGCGCAGAGAGTGGGTCGGCGACCCACTACGCTCCCGCTTACGCCTTTTGCGTGGCGCGACCGGTGTGATGGTCGGAAACGGCGCGATCAACCGCCGACTCGCCGAGCTTTTGACGCCCTTCAACTGCCAGATAATTCCGTTCCGACGCGGCTTTGTAATGCGCGAGCTGGATGACGCCCTGCCCCGCGCAGATGTGGTCATCTGTGCGGCCCCGGACACGCCTGAAACCCGTGACCTGTTTGACGTTGGCCGTCTGAGCCGTATCAGGCGCGGTGCGATTTTCGTCAACCTGGGGCGCGGATCGATCGTTGACGAAACTGCGCTTGCCTGCGCTCTGACGGCGGGCGCGCTGGCGGGCGCAGTTATCGACGTGACGCGCGACGAGCCACTGCCATGAAGCCACCCGTTCTGGACAACGCCAAACACCATCCTCAGCCAGCAAACTGGCGGCGGCACAGGCGACGAACTGGACCGCAAGATTGACTTATTTCTTGACAATCTGACCCGATACAAGAATGGCAAACCTTTGGCCGGGCTTGTCGACATGAGCCGAGGTTACTGATGCCCGATATCGTCCGAACGATCACAAATATCCGTTGCATCCTGCTGAGCTCACCCTACGCAGATGCGGACGACCCCGAGATCAAGGAATGTTTCCCGAACGGGCCGAAACGCACGATCGGTATGGTCGAGGTGACACTGGATGACGGCACCACCGGCCTGGGCGAAGGCTATCTGGCGGTGTTTGCGCCCCTGGTGTTCAAGTCGATCGTCGACATCTGCGAACCACAGGTGCTGGGGAAAGACGGCTTTGACATCGCCGCCCGTGTCCGCGACCTGCGCAGCCTGTGTGATTATTGGTCGTTGCAGGGTGCCGCGCGCCACGTCATTGCCGCATTCGAAATTGCACTGCAGGATGCAAAAGGCAAAAGCCTCGGCCAGCCCGTCTATGATCTACTGGGCGGGGCGCAGGCAGATTCAATTCGGATATACGGAAGCGGCGGGTGTTGCGACGCAAAGGAGCAGTTTTTGCGCGAACTCGATCAACTCGGTTCGCTCGGGATCACGCTCTATAAAATTCGGTCAATTAAAACTGATATCCTACGCACCGCATGGATCATGAACGAGGCCGGTAAACGCGGCATCAGTGTGGGCGTGGATATGTGCCAGAACCTAGCCGATCCGCCGCAAAGCGTCGGCGACGTCGTGGGCTTTGTGGAAGCGGTCCATTCACATACTGACCAACGGATGGTTTTTGTCGAGGAAGCCATCGGCCCGGACTGCCCCGAAGGATTTCGTGAGCTACGCAGTCGTATCGACGTACCGGTCTGCGGCGGTGAGATCATCACTACCCCGAAAGAGATGATCGAAAGGATTAACAACGACGTCTATGACTTCGTTCAACCCGATGCTTCGGTCATGGGCGGCATATCGGCCGTAATGCTCGTGTTTGAAGCCGCGAGGGCCAAAGGCACCGATGTCGTTGTCCACGCCTGGGGTGGTGCTGCCGCTATCATGGCAAGCTATCACGCGGCTTTTGCTGCGGGCGGAAAGTTGGTTGAGTACCCAATGCTCAATTTCCCGCTCGGGGCGGAGATGATGGCGGATCAGGGAAAAGTTGAATCGGGGTTACTATTGCGCCCTGATGCACCTGGACTAGGGCTTACTCTGACAGCTGAAATGGAGGCCCGATATCCGTTTGACGAAACCGCGGTCTACTCCTGTGCACTTATCGATTTTGGCCCGCCACCAGACAACTATTGGACCAATTAACAAGTGCTATGCTTGCAGCAACTGCAATCAGGTCAACTTGCGACCGAGTAGTCAACGCGTTCGGGCCGCTGGGATCTTGCGTGTCGGAAGTGTAGGCCCTTTAGAACGGCGCTTTCCTGCAATTCGGATCTGGCCCACGACGGGCAGCAAAGCGGCCGTCCATGCACTGCGCAGCAGATAGCGCCGGGGCGATGACCACTTAACGAAATTTGAAACCTAACATAGCAAACCTGCAGTCAGTGCAATTCTGCCAGACCGGCCTGATCTCCTGTTTTGGGAGGCAAATTCCCTGTTCCGGTCGCGAAGGTTTTCAGTATCAGTCGACCAAGCATAGCAATGTGCTCCGTTAGTGGGGGATCGGACCTGTCCGACACGATTGCTGACAACTTAACGCCAAGAAAGACTGCGCACCATGGACT
>JBBKVT010000460.1:0-4216 GCA_037968535.1 Paracoccaceae bacterium | reverse complement strand
CGAGAGACCGCCCGGACGGGCGGGCGCTTCTTTGCCGTTCCGCGTGGATCAGGTGTTGGATGTGGCGGCGCGATAGAGCGAAGACGCGTCAGCGTTAGCAGCGCCAGCCCACGGTCGGGCACTTCCTTTTGTTGGGGTGGGTGCGGGACTTCGCAACGAGTTCGACTCGCGGTCCCGGACGACCTCGATATTGCCCTGCAGCGCGGCCCTGCCCGTAGTCAACCCGGCCTTTCGGCTTCCCTCACATCGACCGAAACATTCATGCCGATGCAGACCGCACCGCCGGCATCAAAGCTGCCCGATATCGGCGAGGCTTGCGCGGGTGTGCGGGTTGTGGCGACGCGGATCAGGGCGCTGCCGGCGGTGATCCGGTTCGTCGGATCGAACTCGATCCAGCCTTCGCCGGGCACGAAGACATCGGCCCAGGCGTGCGTCGCGCCGCCGCCGATCGGGGCATCGGGGCCTCCGCCGGTATCGTTCAGGTAGCCGGTCACGAAGCGGGCGGCGAAACCGAACCGGCGTGCGGCCTCCATGAACAGGAACGCGAAATCGCGGCAAGTGCCGACGCCGGCCTCGATGCTCTGGGCCGCGGTCTGAGTGCCCATTTCCTCTCGGCTGGAATAGCTGATATTGCGATGGATGGTGTCGCTGAGGCTTTGCAGGAAAAGGAACGCGCCATCGGGCCGATCGACAAATATGCGATCCAGCCAGTGTTCCATTGCGTCGAGATCTTCGGCGTTTTCCATCCCGAGAAACGGATAAAGGTCGCGCGTATCGTCTTCGGAATAGACGAACGGATAGGGGCAGATGTGGGTTCCGGCGGGCCTTGCAAGGAAGTTCGTGACATAGCGGCGCAGCAATAATTCGCTTTCGATCACCAGCAGCTTTGTTGGTTTGAGGAAGGTTGCCTCGGCGATCGAATTTCCGAACGTGTCGAAATACCAGCGCAATGTGGCCTGCGGCTGGATCGTCAGAAACGCGTCATCGACCCACAGGTCATGGCCATCGCGCGGCCGCAGCATCAACTGATGCGGGTGCAGCACGACTTGGCGGTCGTATCTGTACTCGGTCCGATGTATGATGCGAAGGATGCGGGGCACGGGAACCTTTCCGGACTTCGCGCATTGAGGCCGATGGGCGAGGCCGCTGAGATGAATTCGAACCATCGCCGCCCCGGTTCCTAATAACAAGGATGTATTGATGCTGATCCGGTTTGGCTATGAAATTGACATTGAATGCACGGCGTCGGTGCCGATGCTGTTGGCCCTGTCGACGCATGGCGACGTGGACGGTCGCCTGATCGGTCAGGATGAGGTCAGACTGCCAGAGGGATGCGACAGCCGGACCTATCTGGACCGGTTCGGAAACCGGATCACCCGGATGGTGGCGCCTTCCGGATCGACAAAGCTGTGGTCGGATTGCGTGATCGATATTGATGCGCAACTTGACCCGCAGGTGCCGTCGGCGATCCAGCACCAGGTGCCCGATCTGCCCGACGAGGTTTTGCAGCACCTGTTGCCAAGCCGGTATTGCGACAGCGACAGTCTGACGCCGCAGGCATGGTCGATGTTCGCGGGCTACCCGGAAGGCTGGGAGCGGGTGAAGGCGATCACTCAATTCGTCAACACCCACGTGACGTTCGGCTACCAGTTCGGTCGGGCCAGCAAGACGGCGTCGGAAGTGTACCGGGAGAAGACCGGCGTGTGCCGCGACTTTGCGCATCTGTCGATCTCGCTTTGCCGCGCGATGAACATCCCGGCCCGCTACGCCAGCGGTTATCTGGGCGACATCGGCGTACCGTATTCCGGTCCGGCCGATTTCTGCGCCTGGTTCGAGGTGTTCCTGGGCGGGCGCTGGCACACGTTTGATGCACGCTATGACAAGCGGCGGGCGGGGCGGATTTTGATGGTGCGCGGGGCGGATGCGGCGGATGTGGCGATGATCACCTCGTTCGGCGACTACCAGTTGAAGTATTTCCGGGTCTGGACCGATGAACTTGAAGACGGTCTGGACGACGCGACCGTTCTGGAAATGCTGCGCACCCGGCCGGACGGCGAGCCGCTGGTGTTCCCGTCCTCGGCCAGGGTTGCCTGAATCGGGGATTTCTTCGCGTTTTTCTGTTTTGAGACGTGCCCACGTGTGGACAAAATGGGTTACCGTTTGAAATCAATCACCTGAGAAATTTCGTTTGGAGTTTGTTAGCGGATTCCTGGTGGCGCTCAGTGGGCGTTGTCACGAAGGGTAGAGTGCCGTCAGTGAGCCGGGTTGGTCGGGTGAAGGTCCACATTGAGCCTGACCTACGCATTCGTCGCGACGCAGCGTATGTGGGCTTATCCGGAGGGATCAAATCACGGCGTTTGGTGATCACGTGCCAGATGATCGCGAATCCGGTCGTCAATGGCCGCGTGACTCGACCTCATTGCCGGCCAGCGGTGGCGGCGTGGTGAAAACCGCTGGTATGTCCCATGCTTCAGCGATCTTGCCGTCCACAATGCGCCAGACAACCACGGCATCTGTCTCCAGCGATGCGCCTTCGAGGTCCATCGTGTCTCGAACATGGACGACGAGCAGTTCGTTTCCGACAGGTGTGACCGATACCGGCTGCACGTTGAAGGAGCCTTCGGTCTTTCCCGCCATGGCTCCGAAGAACGCCTTCAAGCCCTCGACGCCGACGTAATCCCCATGAACGTCCGGGAGTTTTGGATTGAAGAAATGCCAGATGAAGTTATCTGAAAAGAGCGCCGCTGATGCGTCGAGATCTCGAAGGTTCAGCTTCATGAGCAATTCGACATTTGGGTGTGGATTGGTCATGGTAGATCCTCTGAGTATCGTATGGATTGGTACGGATCAGGCTACGAACTCTGAGCCGACAGTAGAACCGATCCCGAACGGTTGAGTGCATCGAGCCGAAAGGATCAGAAAGAACGCAACGGCATGTCGCCGCCGCGGCCTTGTCCCACGTTGATTCGACACTAGCTTCGATCCGTTTTGTGTGCCGCACTATGGCGAAGCTCCCGCTCCGTCAGTGCGTCAAGAACCACGGTCTTATCAGCCAACAGGTACACGCCCACACCATGGAGCACGACTGCAAACCCCCAGCCGATCAAAGGCCAAATGAACCAGATCGGTCCGGGCAAGGTCAGCACGTTGATGAGCACCAACAAAACCATCACCGCTGCGTAGACCGCTGCGTGTAGAAAAAACCTGTACTTGGCCTCGGCACGCCTTCGGGCCTTCGCGTATTCGTCCGTGTTTGTCATAATTGGCGGCTCCTACATCTAAAGATCACAACACATTTTAGCCTGTCTGATGGCACAAGCTCTTTGACTGAGATCAATCGCATGGCACCGATTGCCGACCATCGGACAAATCCAGTCTTGGTCAGTTTCGTCCGCTCCCCCGTCTCACACGCCGTTCCCCTCACCCCCACCGATAATTGAAACTCACCGAAATCCGTTCTTCCTCGGCCATGTTCATCGGCACCTCGTGGCGCAGCCAGCTTTCCCACAAGAACACGTCGCCGGCGTCGGGGGTGAGGTAGATGAAGTTTTTCATCTCGCGGCGGGCGTCTTTCTGGCGGGGGGGTGCGGCCATCATCATTGCGTGGCGCGGGTCTTCCAGTTTCAGGGCGGATGTGCCTGTGGGCATCGCCACGTAGGTGGTGCCGCTGATGACGGAATGCGGATGCAGATGCGCGGAATGCGAGCCGCCTTCGGGCAGGATGTTGATCCAGATGTCGTCAAGCACCAGCTTGCGCCCGTCCAGATCGAATTGCAGGTCTTCGGCAAAGGACGCGACGTGTTTGTCCAGCGCCTTGACCATGACCTTGAAGATCGGAAACCGCCACGGCAGGTCGCTGAGCGAGGCGTAGCTGGTGTAGCCGGGAAATTCGTTGTCGTCGCACCATTGCTGGCCCGCCTCGTCATCCTCGGCGATCGCGTTGCACGAGGCGGTGAGTTCGTTCGGATCGACCTTGGGGCCAAGTTCCGATAGCCGGGCGCGGTAGAGACGGGTGACGAAGAGCGATTCAATCTGTGCCATGGTGCCTCTTACCGCAGGGCGGCAATCGTGGCGAGAGGGCAGGGGCGCTGTGCCGCGATCTTTGCGTCAGGCCGATTCCAGAAAGCCGCGGGAATTCCCGCTTGCCAACCCCCACAAAGCCTCCTATACGGCCCACTTCTGCAATGAACTCCACCGGAATCAGGGGTCACCCGTC
>JBBKVT010000459.1:0-9833 GCA_037968535.1 Paracoccaceae bacterium | reverse complement strand
CAGGAATTCCTTGGTGATCCGTTCGAAACCGTTGGCATAGGCGCCGTAAGGCAAGCCGCATTCGGCGAGGGCCCGAAGCGCCGCCGTCATTGCTTCTGGCGCCGAGCAATTCGCCAGCACTGCGGAGGCACCTTTCGCGGCGATGGCGCAAAGATCAGCGACGGGTTCGCCGGACCGCAGCTTGGTGCCGTCCTCATCATCGACGGTAACCGATAGCCAGACGGGTTTGTCTGCCGTCAGCGCACCTTCCAGCACCGCCTTGGCATGCGCCAGCGAGGCGACGGTTTCACACAGGATCAGATCGACCTCGGGGGCGAGGAGTTGCGCGACTTCAGCGTATTTCCTGACGGCTTCATCATGCGGCGGATGGGTGTTGGGGCGGTAGGACGCGACAAGCGGGCCGATGGACCCGGCGATGCGGCCAGAGCCATTCCCGGCGCGGGCGGCTTTTGCCTCGGCCAGCGCGTTTTGGTGGAGCGTCGCGAACTGGTCGTCGAGGCCGTCCTTGACCAGGCGGTCGTGGTGGATGGCGTAGGTGTTGGTTGTGGCGACCGTGGCGCCTGCGTTGACATAGTCGGTATGGATCGCCTGCACCATGCCGGGATGGTCCAGCATCACGCGGGTGGCCCAGAGGTTGGTCGGCTTGTCGCCGGACCGGTGCACGAGTTCTTGCCCCATACCGCCGTCGAGAAGGGTGATATCGGTCATTGGCGGGCTTCTTGCATCAGGTCCTTCGAGGCGAGGAGCGCTGCTGCGGCAAGCATCAGAGCACCGGAGATGCGGGTGATCCGTGGGCCGGAGAGGCTTCGGATGCGGCCCAGCGTGCGTTCCGCCGCCCAGCCCCAGAGGATCAGGGTGACGCCATCGACGACAAGGTAGGTTGCGCCGAGGATCAGCAGTTGCGGGGCGATAGCATATGCCGGGTCAATGAACTGCGGGAAGAGCGCACCGAAGAACACCGCCGCGTAAGGGTTGGCCGAGGAGGTCAGGAAGCCTTGCCGGAACAGGTGGCGGGGCTGGTCCTTTGGCATTGGGGACGTGTGCGCAGCGCCCGCACGAAACATGAGGCTAAGGCCGATCCACCCGAGATAGGCGACGCCCAACCATTTCACCAGCCACAGCGCATCGGCCGATGTTGCTATCAGCGCGGTCAGGCCAAAGGCGGCGGCGGTCATTTGCAGGACGTTGGCCGACAGATCGCCCGCGACCGTCGCCAGGCTGCGGCGCAATCCGTGGCGCAGGCTGTTGGAGACGATCAGCAATTGGCTAGTATCGGGCGGGGTTGCGAAGAACGCCGCCAGCACGCCGAGATAGAGCAGGTAGGTTTCCGGTGTCATGCGCGGATCCGTTCATTCTTCGGATCCCAGAGCGGGGCGTCGGGCTGGACGGTGGCGGGGAAACGCTCGCCGAAGATCTCGACCTCGAGGTTCGTGCCGGGCTCGGTCAGGTCGGCGCGGAGCATGCCAAGGGCAACGCAGGCGTTGACGCGGTAACCCCAGCCGCCGGAGGTGGTTTCGCCGACAACTTCGCCGTTGTGCCACAGGGTGGACATGTAGGGCGGGTCGGCCTTTCCAGCTTCAACCTTGAGCGTGACGAAGCGTTTGGCGACGCCTTGCTGCTTTTCATTTTGCAGCGCGGCCTTGCCGGGGAAGTCCGGCGGCTTGTCGAGTTTCACGAACCGGTCGAGCCCACCTTGCAAGAGCGTGTAATCGGTCGAAAGATCGCCCTTCCACGCGCGGTAGCCCTTTTCCAGCCGCAGCCGGTTCAGGGCGAACATGCCGAAGGGCTTAGCCCCTGCCCCGGTTACGGCGTCCCAGATCGCGGGGGCATCGGCGGGGCCACAGTGGATTTCCCAGCCAAGTTCGCCGGCGAAGGAGACGCGGACGAGCGCCGCATCTTTTCCCGCGACTTTGGCATCCTGAATGACCGAGAGCCATGGTCGGGACAGGTCGGCATCGGTATGTTTTTCTAAGATTTCCCGGGACTTAGGGCCGGTCACCAGCAGGCATTCCACCTTGTCGCTGAAATCCTTGACCTCAATGCCTTCGGGCGCGTTGCGCGACAAGATCTCTCCGTCATGCCACTGCGCCAAACCGGCGGTGATCAGGCCGACCTGATCGGGGCCGTGCACCATGACAGACATTTCCGTCAGGATGCGGCCGCGCTTGTCGGGGAAATAGGCGAGGCCGATCTTGCCCTCGGGTGGCAAGCGCGAGGCCGTCAAGCTATCGACATAGTCACGCGCGCCCGGCCCCTCGACCATCAGGCGTGAGAAACCCGAGATCGCGATGACACCGCAAGCATCGCGGACGGCTTCGCATTCTTCCTTGATCCGCGGCTCCCACGGGCCGTTCCGATCCCATGTCTGGCTGGCGTCCCAAGAGGTATCGTCGCCCGATTTGGCGAACCAGTCGGCGCGTTCCCAGCCATTATAGGCACCAAATACCGCGCCCGCATCCTGCAGCCGAGAATGCAGCAGCGATAGGCGCTTGTCCTTGCCGGCGGGCCAGCGGGCGTGTGGGAAGTGCATGCCGTATTCGTGGCCGTAGACCTCCATCCCCTTGGCGATGCAGTATTTTTCATCGGCATAGCCGGTGATGCGGCGCGGATCGCAGGACCACATATCCCATTCGGTCTGGCCCTCGGTGACCCATTCGGCCAGCACTTTGCCGGCCCCGCCACCCTGACAGATGCCGAAGGTGAAGACGCAAGCCTCGAACGCGTTCGGGACGCCGGGCATTGGGCCTATCAGAGGGTTGCCATCGGGGGCGTAGGGGATCGGGCCGTTGATGACCTTGGTCAGGCCGGCGGTGCCAAGGATCGGCACCCGCGCCACCGCGTCGTTGATATACCATTCCAACCGGTCGAGATCGTCCGGGAACAGCTGAAAGCTGAAATCCTCGGGCATCGGATCATCGGGGGTGATCCAGTGCGCCTTGCAGTTCAGCTCATACGGGCCGAGGTTCATGCCCATCTTTTCCTGCCGCAGATAGTAGCTCGAATCGACGTCGCGCAAGAGGGGCAATTTGCCTTTGGTTTCCTTGGAATATGCAATGATTTCAGGGATTTCATCGAATAGCATATACTGATGACTCATCACCATCATGGGTACATCGCGGCCAAACCATTTGCCGACTTCCCGTGCATAATAGCCCGCGGCGTTGACAACATATTCGCAGCGGATCTCACCCTTGCCGGTCGAGATGATCCATTCGGTCCCGGTCCATTTCGCACCCGTGGCCGGACAGAACCGGATGATCTTGGCACCCATGTCGCGGGCACCCTTGGCCAACGCATGGGTCAGCTGAGCGGGGTCGATATCGCCGTCATAGGGGTCGTAAAGCCCGCCTTGCAAGTCGTGGGTTTCAAGGAACGGATAGCGCTGCGTGATCTCGTCCGGGGCCATCATCTCGATATCCATTCCCTGATACCGGCCCATCCCCTTAACCCGTTCGAATTCCTGCATTCTTTCGCCAGAATGAGCCAACCGGATCGAGCCGGAGACATGGTAGTTCATCGGGTAGTCAACGGCCTCTCCCAGCCCGCGATAAAGCTCGGTGGAATAGCGCTGCATGTTCATCACCGACCACGAGGACGAGAAGGTCGGGATGTTGCCAGCCGCATGCCAGGTGGAGCCTGCGGTCAGTTCATTCTTCTCGAGCAGCACACAATCGGTCCAACCGGCCTTGGCAAGATGATAAAGCGCGGACACCCCGACAACCCCGCCGCCGATGATGACCACACGGGCCTGTACCGGTATCTCTGCCATGATCTTCCCCAGTCGATTGTGGCGCTCAGACTACCCTTGGCGGCGAGAAATACAATTCAGCATACCGGGGTTTATTAATCGATAAAATAGATTAGATCTGTGGTCGGATTTGCGTCTGCATTGTGTATGCAAAGTGTATGGCAACCCAGCGGCGCCTACCGGATAGAGAAACATGAACATAGAACAAGTTCTGACCTTCCTCGACCTGGTCGAGACCAACAGCTTCAACGCCACCGCCGAGCGTCTGGGGGTCACGCAGTCGACGATTTCGAACCGTGTGAGGTCGCTGGAAACAGCGATCGGCAAGCGCCTGTTCACCCGCAGTCGAGCCGGAACCCGGCTGACCGGGGCGGGCGTGCGGTTCGAACATCATGCGCGGACCTTGCAGCAGGAATGGAACGAGGCGCAGAGATCCGTCCAGAGTGCCGACAACTTCGCCCGGTCGCTGCGGATCGGTGTGCAGATGGATATCGCCCCCGATGCGATTGGCCGTTGGGTTCAGGCGTTCCGCAAGACAATGCCGGATACGTCATTTTACATCGAGCCGGATTACTCGATCCAGATGAGCGCCGACCTGCTGGCCGGTGGCCTGGACATCGGCATCATGTTTGCGCCCCGGCATTTCCCTGACCTGCATAACGAACGTGTGGGCGACGTAACCTACAGGATGGTCAGCACCCTGACCGATCGCTTGGCCGAGGTCCGGCCGGAACGCTACATCTACGGCAATTACACCCCGGCTTTCGACCAGACGCATCGGCGGCTTCTGGCTGATCACGCACGGGCCGCCCCCGTCGCCTGCGGTCAGTCGAGCGCTGTTATAGCGCTGATGCTGGCGCTTGGCGGTTCGGCCTATGTGTTGCAGGAGACCGCGCGCGACGCGGTCGCATCGGGCCAGTGCCATTTCGTTGAGGATGCAGAGCCGATCGTCCAGACTGTCTATCTGGCGGTCCATATACGACACCGCTATACCCAGGCGACGCGAAAGATACTGGGGATTGTAAAGACCGAATTCGGCTTTTCCTGACGCGCAGGGGCTGCCGGTTGTCGGCGCGAGTCTGGATGCCCGAGGATGCCGGGCATCCCAAGCCCGTGCCCGTCGGCGAGGATGTGACAGTGCGGCTGCACCTCGACCAGATCGCCTGTCGCGGGCCGCCGGGGCACAGGCTGCGGCTGTCGATCTCGAATGCCTACTGGCCGTTGATCTGGCCTGCACCGGGCCGCGCGATGCTGCGACCGACCAGCGGACCGCTGACGTTGGAGACGGCGAAAGACGCCGGGGCGGTGCGCGTTGCGGAACCGGACATGGCGCCACCTTGGCAGACCTGCGAGATGCGGCCCGCCAACCACCTTGGCGAAACCGAGGTCGACCGGCTGACCGGCGTCGCGCGGCTGCGGATCGTCGATGATTTCGGCCAGCTCCGTGATCCGGCGACCGGACTTGAGACCGGATGAGTGGGGCGCGAATGGTGGGACATTGATCCCGACGATCCGCTATCGGCGCGGGGCAGGGCCGAATCGAGGGATACGCTTGGCCGCGACGATTGGCAGGTCCGGACTGAAACCCGGTCCGGGATGTGGTCGGATGAGGCGGCGTTTCACCTCAGCGCGCGGATCGAGGCACGGGAGGTTGACGATCTGGTGTTCGCGGGGACCTTCGAGAAGGCGATCCGCCGGGATCTGGTCCGAGCGTCGAAATAGTGCGGCCGTGTGGGCCAAGAGAGGTTTTGCGCCCGCTTCGCGACCGCGATCGGGCGCCGCCGGGAGTATTTCAGAACAAAAGAATGCCGGCAGCTTGCAGATCGCAAAGGTCAGTCCGACGTCAGAAACGGCTCGGCCTTCATCGTTTCGGGAACCTCGGCCCCTATCCGCGACAGGATCGTCGGCGCCAGCGCCAGTTGATCCAGCACCGCATCCTCGGCCGGTCCTTTGCCGCCACCAAACCAGTAGAAAGCGACGTCTTGCTGATCCTCGCTGCGCCCGCCATGATGGCCGCGGACGCTCTGGCCGTGGTCGGCAGTGACCGCGACCTCGTATCCCGCAGCGCGCCAAAGCGGCAGGAAATGCGCCAGCATCCCGTCGATCTTGTCACAGGCATTGTCCATCTCGACGCAATCTTGCCCGAAGCGGTGCCCCATGCTGTCCAGGGTGCAGGTGTGCAAAATGCCGTAGTCGATGCCGTGACGCTGGGTCAGCATCGTCAACGTGGCGAAAAGATCGGCGTCCGAGGGCGTCATCTGGTTGTTCGATCCGTAGCCGGTCATCGTGTGGAATCGGCCATGCGTGATCGGGCCGTCTGGGTCGTCATATTCTATATCGCGCACGAAATCCCAAGGCGCGCGGTTGAAGAAAACCGACCAAAAGGAATGCGTGACCGCACCCGTCTTGCCGCCTGCGGCCTTGACCTGGCCGAAGATGTCCGGGAAGCCGACCCTGAACAGCGTCTCATTGGTGTAGACGCCATGCTGTTGCGGCGGAACGCCGGTGTGGATCGAGGCATAGCAGCAGGCCGATGTCGATGGCAGGACCGAGCGCATCTTCCAGACCCGCGCCTCGCCTGATTGCACCCAGCCTTCCAGATTGCCGTTGAGCCGCCGCGCGCTTCGCCAGGGCTGACCGTCGAGGATGATCAGCAAGAGCTTGTTATTCATCAATTGTCCTCAAATATCCCCGCCGGAGGCATCCCGGCCCGCACGGGCCGGCACCGCGACGCGGCGAAGCCGCGGCGCAATCAATGGCCAGCACTCTCCATCTTTCGATGCTCCAACACCTCTTCCAGCCATCCGATCCGCATCTCGGGAACCGAAGACAAAAGCAGATCGGTGTAATCATCGAAAGGCGGCGAAAGCACCTGGCTCTTGGGGCCGTAGCGGACCAGTGATCCCTGATACATCACAGCGATTGAATCGGCGATTGCCCGCACCGTGGCTAGATCATGGGTGATGAACAGATAGGCCACATCCTCGATCTTCTGCAGCCGCAGCAGCAGCTTCAGGATTCCGTCCGCAACCAGCGGATCAAGCGCGCTCGTGACCTCATCGCAGATGATCAATTTCGGTTTCGCGGCAAGTGCCCGGGCGATGCAAACCCGCTGTTTCTGGCCCCCGGACAATTCGGCGGGATAGCGGTCGAGGAATTCGGGGCCCATCTCGATCTCGTCCATCAGCTCCAGAACCCGTTCGCGCCGCTTGCGGCCCTTCAGACCGAAGTAGAAATCCAGCGGCCGGCCGATGATCGTCTCGACGGTCTGGCGCGGGTTCATGGCGGTGTCGGCCATCTGGTAGATCATCTGGACCTGGCGCAAATCCTCTTTGCTGCGCTGCGCCAGCGCGCGGCTGAAGGTACGGCCGGCAAATGTCACGGTGCCCTCAAACGGCGGCAGAAGTCCGGTCAGCACCCGCGCAAGCGTCGACTTGCCGGACCCGCTTTCGCCGACCACCGCGAGGGTCTGGCCGGGGTGGACCTCGATCGAGATGTCCTTGAGTACCTGCACCTTGTTGCCATATGCGGCAGAGATGTTGCGCGCCACCAGAACCGGGTTCTTCGTCGGCTTTTTCTCGGCGTGGTCGATGGAACGCACCGACACCAGCGCCTGGGTGTAGTCTTCTTGCGGGCTGTTGATGATCGCGTCCGCAGAATTGCGTTCGACCCTTTTGCCATTCCGCAGCACCATGATCTCGTCCGAGACCTGTGCCACGACGGCAAGGTCGTGGGTGATGTAGAGTGCCGCGACACCCGTATCGCGGATCGCCTTCTTGATTGCCGCCAGCACGTCGATCTGAGTGGTGACGTCAAGCGCAGTTGTCGGTTCGTCGAAGATGATCAGGTCGGGTTCGGGGACCAGCGCCATTACCGTCATCGCGCGCTGCAACTGTCCGCCGGACACCTGATGTGGATACCGGCGGCCAAAGGTTTCGGGGTCGGGCAGGCCGAGGCGGCTGAACAAATCGACTGCACGGCGTTCGGCCTCTGCCTGGGTTGCGATGCCGTGGGCGAGTGCGGCTTCGACGATCTGTTCCATCAGTTTCTTGGCCGGGTTGAAGGCAGCGGCCGCAGATTGCGCGACATAGGTCACTTCCTTGCCCCGCAGCTTGCGAAAGCCGCCCGAGCCGCCTTTCATGATATCGCGGCCGTTGAGAAACACCTCGCCGCCAGTGATGCGAACGCCGCCACGCCCGTAGCCCATCGCCGAGAGGCCGATTGTCGACTTGCCGGCGCCGGATTCGCCGATCAGGCCCAGCACCTTACCCTTTTCCAGCGTCAGCGATACGTCGTCGACGATCACGATATCCACTGCCGGTTCGCCGGGCGGATAGACCGTGGCCTCGATCCTCAGGTTGCGAATATCCAGAAGATTGTCAGCCACCGCGGCCTCCTTTCAGATCAGAGGTCCGGTTCAGCACCCAGTCGGCAACAAGGTTGACCGAGATCGCCAGCGCCGAAATCGCCGCGGCAGGAACAAGCGCCGCACCGATGCCGAAGACGATGCCCTCCTTGTTTTCCTTCACCATGCCGCCCCAGTCCGAGGCCGGAGGCTGCACGCCGAGGCCGAGAAACGACAGCGTTGACAGGAACAACACGGCGAAGATGAACCGCAGCCCAAGCTCGGCGACCAGCGGCGACAGGGCGTTCGGAAGGATTTCGCGGAAGATGATCCAGCTGCGTCGTTCGCCGCGCAGTTTTGCGGCCTCGACGAAGTCCTGCACGTTGATGTCGACCGCCACGGCGCGCGACAGCCGATAGACGCGGGTCGAATCCAGCAGCCCCATCACAAGGATCAGGATCGTCACGTTCACCGGCATGACCGACAGCACCACTAGCGCGAAGATGAGTGTCGGGATCGACATGATCAGATCGACGAACCGCGACATCAGCTGGTCGATCCAGCCGCCGATCACCGCGGCCGTGAAGCCAAGGAACGAGCCCAGCGTGAACGACAGGGCGGTGGCAAGTGTGGCGATCAGGATCGTCGTGCGACCGCCGTAGATCATCCGGCTGAGAAGATCGCGGCCGATGTTGTCGGTGCCCAGCCAATGCTCAGCTGACCGCGGCTCCCAAACGTCGCCGACCACTTCGGCAAGCCCGTAGGGGGCGATGAACGGCGCGAAGATCGCCATCAGGAAGAAACCGGCCGTCAGAATCAGACCAATGAGGGCGGAAATGGGAATTCTCATTTCGGATGCCTCAGTCGGGGATTGCTGACGATCGAGACGACGTCGGCAATGAGGTTCAGACCGATGTAGACGCCGGCGAAGATCAGCCCGCAGGCCTGCACCACCGGCACGTCGCGTTTGCTGACATGGTCGACCAGGTATTGGCCCATTCCAGGATAGACAAAGATCACTTCGACCACGACGACGCCGACCACCAGATAGGCGAGATTGAGCATCACCACGTTGACGATCGGCGCGATGGCGTTCGGGAAGGCATGTCGGAAGATCACCTTGAACTGCGACAGGCCCTTGAGTTCCGCCGTTTCGATATAAGCCGATTGCATGACGTTCAGGATCGCGGCCCGGGTCATCCGCATCATATGCGCCAGGACCACAAGCACCAGCACCGCGACCGGAAGCGCTATCGCGTTCAGCTTTTGGCCCAGCGACATGCTGTCATAGACCGAGGCAACCGATGGAAACCAGTTGTTGCGGACGGCAAAGAAGTAAATCAGCACGTAGCCGATGAAAAATTCCGGCAGCGAGATCGAGGCCAGCGTCAGGCCCGAGATCAGCTTGTCGGGCCAGCGGTCGCGGTAACGCACCGCGATCAGCCCCAGCAGAATCGCCAGGGGAACGGCAATGACGGCCGCCCAGAAGGCCAGAAACAAGGTATTGCCCAACCTTTTGCCGATCTGAGTCGAGATGTCCTGACCGTTCGACAGCGCGGTTCCCAGATCGCCGGTCAGAACGCCGCCGAGCCAGCTGAAATACCGCACATAGGCCGGTTCGTTCAGCCCCAGTTCCTCGCGCAGGTTGGCAAGGGCGGTCGGCGTGGCCGACTGTCCCAAAATGCTTTGGGCGACATCGCCCGGCAGGATCTGGGTGCCGACGAAGATCAGCACCGAACA
>JBBKVT010000458.1:0-4059 GCA_037968535.1 Paracoccaceae bacterium | reverse complement strand
TTCCGAACCTGTGTGATTGGCAGCATGAACATGTTGGACCTGGCGAAAAACAAAACGGCGCGGATCCTTCAGGCATCGACATCGGAAGTCTACGGCGATCCTCGTGTCACGCCGCAAAGCGAAGCCTATCTTGGCAACGTCAACACCTGTGGCCCGCGCGCTTGCTATGACGAAGGCAAGCGCGGCGCGGAAACGCTGTTTCACGACTATGCGCGCATGTTCGGGCTTTCGACCCGGACTGCTAGGATATTCAATACCTATGGCCCCCGAATGGCCCCCGACGACGGGCGAGTGGTTTCCAATTTCATTGTGCAGGCGCTTCTTGGCGAGAACCTGACGATACACGGCACAGGGCTGCAAACCCGCAGTTTCTGCTACGTCGATGACCTCGTTGAGGGTCTGATGCGGTTGATGGCCGCCCCCGATACATGTTCGGCCCCGGTCAATTTGGGAAATCCGAAGGAATTCACGGTCCTTGAGCTTGCTGAACTCGTGCGTCAGAAGTTGGGATCGGCGGTCAGTTACGTCCATATCGATCTGCCGACCGACGATCCCCAACAGCGCAAGCCTGACATTTCGCGGGCGCAAGCGCAGTTGGGTTGGCGCCCTGAAGTTTCGCTGTCGGTCGGTCTGGACCGAACAATTCGCTATTTTGAGGAACAGTTGGCGATTGACCGGACGGGCTTTCGGGCCGTGGCATGACGGCGTCGCGCAAGATACTGGTGACCGGAGGCGCCGGCTTCATCGGCAGTCACGCCAGCAAGATGCTTGCAGCGAATGGATATCTGCCGGTTGCACTGGATAACCTGTCAACCGGCAACAGATCGGATGTGCGCTGGGGTCCGCTGGTCGTTGGTGATGTAAGGGACACGCAACTCGTCGCCAACACGATCACTGGGCACGGGGTTTCCAGCGTTCTGCACTATGCCGCTTCTGCCTATGTCGGAGAGTCTGTCGAAAAGCCGGCGGAATACTACGACAACAACGTCGGCGGGATGCTAAGCCTTCTGGACGCTTGCCGTAAGACCCACGTACGTAATGTCATCTTCAGCAGCAGTTGTGCGACCTATGGGATCCCAGCAAACCTGCCGATATCCGAGCAGACAGAACAGCGCCCGATCAATCCCTATGGCCGCACAAAACTGATCGGTGAGCATATCCTGCAGGATTACGCACAGGCTTACGGATTTCGCTATGTGATCTTGCGGTATTTCAACGCCTGCGGTGCGGATCCCGATGGGGAGCTGAGTGAAAAGCACACTCCGGAAACGCATTTGATCCCATTGGCGCTGATGGCCGCTAGCGGGCAGATTCCCCAGCTTCAGATTTTCGGCACAGACTACGACACCCCCGATGGCACCTGCATCCGGGACTACATCCACGTCCAAGATCTGGCCCGCGGGCATTTGCTTGCGCTTCGGCACCTTGAGTCGGAAAAAGGCAGTCTTGTTGCCAATCTCGGACAAGGTGTTGGTCATTCAATCCTTGAAATCATCGAGGCGATCGAAGCGTTGACGGGCCGGAAGTTGCCGGTCAGCTTCGGGGCGCGGCGCGCAGGTGATCCGCCACAGCTCGTCGCGGACCCATCGCTTGCCAAGGAAGCGCTCGGCTTTTCCGCCGCCCGCTCTGATCTGCACACGATCATCAGGGATGCGGCGCCGACGTTTGGCCTGCAGCCGTCGCATGCGTGTTGAATCCACAACGTCCGGGCCGGAATCTCCGGCTGACAACAGTGGGCTCTGTCCGGTCCTGGGCCGGCGGCAGCGACTGAAGTATGGCGTGGCCATCGCGGTCTGGGCCGGCGCGGCGCTCTATTTCTGGATCTGGTGGTTTCAGCCGGGTCATAACCTTGGAACGGTACGCTTCATTGCGATTACATCGGCGTTGGCATGGGTCTACTTCCTGCAGTTCTACTTCCTCGCATTCTTTATCAGAGCGAGTCAGTCTTCATCTGAAATCAATGCGCTAGGCGAGGCCAGAGTGGCGATGGTCGTCACCAAGACGCCCTCCGAACCATTCGACGTTGTTCGCAGAACGCTGTTGGCGATGCTGGCGCAGGACTATCCGCATGACACCTGGCTAGCCGACGAGGATCCGACCGCAGAAACGACTGCCTGGTGCCATGCACACGGCGCCCATATCTCAACTCGCAAAGACAGACCTGATTATCACCAGCCGAGTTGGCCGCGGCGCACCCGCTGCAAAGAGGGTAATCTGGCTTTCTTCTACGATAACTTCGGCTATGAACGATACGACTTCGTATCCCAGCTTGACGCCGATCATGTGCCGCAGCCCGGATATCTGAAGGAAGTTCTGAAACCCTTCACCGACGACGCCGTAGGTTATGTCAGTGCGCCCAGCATATGTTCCAGCAACGCAAGCGAAAGTTGGTCAGCAAGAGCCCGGTTGTTTTCCGAGGCGGTGTTCCACAGCGCGCTGCAGGCCGGTTACAGCAAGGGCTGGGCGCCGATGTGCATCGGCTCGCATTACGCGGTGCGCACGACGGCGCTAAAGGCGATTGGCGGTCTCGGGCCGGAACTGGCCGAGGATCATTCGACATCGATGTTGATGAACGCAGGCGGTTGGCGCGGCGTGCATGCGATCAATGCAACCGCGTACGGCGACGGCCCTGCGACATTCGCCGACATGCTGACACAAGAGTTTCAGTGGTCGCGCAGCCTGGTAACGCTGTTGCTTCAGTATACGCCCAGCTATTTTCGTGCCTTGCCAGCCCGGCTGAAATTCCAGTTTGTCTTCTCGCAATCATGGTATCCGCTTTTCGCCGCCTTTATGGCGATGACATTTCTGGTGCCAATCTTGGCACTCGTCTTCGATGTCAGGTTCGTAGACGTGACATTCCCCGCCTTCATCGGACACACGTTGCCGACCACCTTGGTCCTGATCGGTATCGCATATCTGATCCGCAGCGACGGATTGTTCCGGCCTAAAGACGCGAAGGTGCTCTGCTGGGAAAGGTTGTTCTTTGCATTCGCCCAGTGGCCGTGGGTGCTGTGGGGTTGCATTCTTGCCCTGCGCGACCGGATATTCGACACGACCGTCAATTTCAGAATCACACCGAAGGGCGGCGTTGCGGCTGAAGCTTTGCCATTCCGGGTTCTGTTTCCCTACTTCGTGCTAGCTTTGGCATCTATCGCGCCGGTGTTTCTGGTGGCTGACGTCAGGCAATCCGCTGGCTTTTATTTGTTGGCGCTGTTCAATGCGGCCTGTTACTCGGCGCTCTTCTCGGTCGTCATTCTCAAGCATGTATCCGAGAACAAGATCACCTGGCGGTCCTTTCCATTGCCTCACACGATGCAGTTGACGACAGCAGCATTGTTGGTTGCGTTGACGATTTCGTCTGGATGGTTGCGAGGGGTTGAAAGCCTGCACTTTCTGACGGTCGGGCTGGAGCCGCTGCAAGTAACTGAAGAAAGATTCATTGTGTCCGGGGCTGGCCTCGCGCAGTCCGGCAAGATGAGATACGAGATCGAATTGGGCTGGCAGCGCTGATCAGCGCGCAGCCCTTGCACACACCAAATTGGGGAAATGCTATCAATGTCAGGATTTTCAGAGATCAAACGGATCGTTTCAGCCAACTATCGGGTCGCGGGCATGTTCTGCGGCATGTTCATGGCCGCGTCGCAGGCACAATCCGCGCCGGCCGGTGATCTTCCTTTCGGCATCTACGACCCCGACGGCGTTTATGCCGACGACGCCGATGTTTCGATCGAGCATCTGTTCCTGCCGTGGGAAGATGTCTACTTGCCCAGCCTGATCGACGCCGATGTCTACGCTCTGGAAAGGGGACGCTCTATCCTTGTGACGATCGAGCCCTGGACCTGGAACAGAAGCGAACGCAACACCCGCGAGGCGCTGCTCGCGGGCATTTCGTCTGGCCGCTATGACCAATACATGGCGTCCATCTGCGCGGTGCTCAATTTGTTCGAAAGCCCGGTCACGGTGCGATGGGCCCAAGAGATGGAAGATCAAAGCGGACAATTCATCTGGGCAAACTGGGAACCCCGCGCCTATATTTCTGCCTATCGACGGATGGTGGAT
>JBBKVT010000457.1:0-2665 GCA_037968535.1 Paracoccaceae bacterium | reverse complement strand
CAGATGCGCAATGCGGCGCGGGTCGATGCCAGCGGCCTCGTAATATTCGTCGATCAGCGCCTCTAGGTCGCGCAAGGGTCCGTAGGTTTCGGCGCGGGTCAGGGGCGGGGTCAGGTGGTCGATGATCACCGCCTGCGCGCGTCGCTTGGCCTGGGTGCCTTCGCCCGGATCGTTGACGATGAACGGGTAGATATGCGGCATCGGCCCAAGCACGGCTTCGGGCAGGCAGGTGTCGGACAGGGCCAGCGCCTTACCGGGCAGCCATTCGAGGTTGCCGTGCTTGCCCATATGGACGATCGCGTGGGCGCGGTGGACATGGCGCAGCCAGAAGTAGAAGGCGAAATAGTTGTGCGGCGGGACGAGGTCGGGCGAATGGTAGGTCTCGGTCGGGTCGATGTTATAGCCGCGCGCGGGTTGCAGGCCGACGACGACATTGCCGAATTGCAGCACCGACAGCTTGAAGCCGCCTGCGGCGTCTGCCTGCGGCGCGGATATTTGCGAGACGATGAAGGGGTCGGTTTCGGGCTTGCCCCAGCGGTCCTCGATCCGTTGCCGGGTCTCGTAGGGCAGCCGTCCGTAGTGGTCGAGATAGGTATCAACCGGCAAGGTGACCCCGCCTGTGCGGCTGAACCGGTCGGTCAGCCAGTTCGTCGGCCCCGCCATGATCTGTGCCATCAGTGCGTCCGCATCGGCTGGCGGATTGTTAACCGTGTAGCCTTCTGCCGCCAGCAGACTGAGCGCGTGGACGGTGGCGGCGGGGGTGTCGAGGCCGACGCCGTTTGCCAGTCGTCCGTCCTTGTTGGGATAGTTCGCCAGGATCAGCGCGACGCGGCGGTCAGCGGTGTTTGTGGCGCGCAGCCTTGCCCAGTTCGCCGCAAGTTCCGTCACGAAATCCACCCGGTCGCCGCGCGCCCGGTACGCGGCGATCGGGCATTGCGTCGCCTCATCGAAGAACGCCTGTCCCTTGAACGAGATCGCCCGCGACAGGATCCGGCCGTCAACCTCTGGCAGCGCCACGTTCATCGCGATGTCGCGGGCCGACAGCCCGCTCAGCCCGGTGTCCCATGCGTCTTCCGTCGAGGACGCCAGCACGACCTGAAAGACCGGGGCGCAGCTGGCTGAAGGTGCGGCAAGTGGATTGGCGGGGCTGTCGTCGCCGTCATGCGGCGAACCCACGGCGAAGCTGGTGCAGTTCAGGATGACTTGCGGCGGCGATTGCGTGAACAGGTGGTCAAGCGTCGCCACCGACACCGGGTCTTTCAGCGATGCCACAAAGACTGGCATCGGGTTGAGTCGGTGGCGCAGAAGTGCGCGGGTCAATCGGTTGATCGGGTTGAGACCCGCGCCCTGCACCAGCGCGCGGTAAAAGACGATTGGGACGACCGCAGCCCCTTCGGTCCATTCGGCCCGCAAAGTGTCCAGATCGGCAATCCCGGCACCGGGCCAGTAAAGCCCCGCGCGAAGCAGCGGTCTGGCAGGCTGCGGCGGTTCGCCGCCGTCCAACATTGCCTTGGCGTGGGTCAGAAACCCTGCGGCGTTTTCTGGCCCACCTTCGACCAGATAAGCCCAGAGCGCGTCATAGTCGTCGTCGGCGATCGTCGAGAGGCCGCGCAATTCGGCGTCCGGCTTGTCATCGCCGGGCAGGGCCGCAAACGGGACACCGGACGCATGAAGATGGGCCGCGTATTGCTCAAGCCCGTATTTCCAGTAACTGGCGCCGCCAAGGACCCGCGCGATGACCAACCGCGATTTGGCGGCGCAGGTCTGGATGTGCAGATCGACGGACATCGGATGGCGCAGGTGCATCAGGCTGGCAAGGCGCAATGTAGGCGGATTCGCCATTTCGGCGCGCGCCTCGCTCAAGCCCGCCAGTTCGGTGTCGGCGGCAGAGATGAAGACCACATCGGCGGGGGCCTGGCCCAGATCAACTGGTTCGGTGCCGTCATCAATCGCGCCGGGTGTGGCGGCCAGCAGGTGCATCAGCGCCGTCCGCCTTGTGTGAAGGTGACATTTCGGGATAGAGCGCGACGACAGCGGCCAGAAAAGGTGCCACCATCATGGACTACAAGAAATCCGGCGGCGGAAAGGCGGGCAAAAACCAGCCACATTTCCGCGACGACAATGCACTTGGCGGTCGCAACAATCCGTTCGGCACCAAGACGAAACCTGTCAGCAAGGCCGGAACCGCGAAACCCGCCAAGCCGAAGCCGGCGAAGAAATAGCGCGGCGCGGCTCATCCCAGCCGCTTTTCCATGAACACCGAATGCGGGCCTTCTACGTAATCGCCGTAGGGTCCGCAGATGCTGAAGCCGTGGCGCTGATACAGGCGCTGTGCGGCGTGAAGATCGTCGCCGGTTTCCAGCCGCAGCATTGCCAGATCAAGGCTGCGGGCATGCGACTCCAGCCGGTCCATCAGGGCGGCGCCGGTGCCGGTGCCGCGTGCCGTGGGCGCAACGAACATCGATTTAATCTCGCCGTAGCCGGTCATGTTGGCCAGCGCAGCACAGCCGAGTGCGCGGTCGCCGTCGCGGGCGATGAAGAACGCAATGTGCGCAGCGCAAAGGTCGTCGATCGACAGCGCGAAGATATGCTCTGGCGGATAGAGCGATTGCTGCAATTCGTGGCTGGCCTGAAGCAGCGCCGTCGCCTCTGGATTCCGCGGATC
>JBBKVT010000456.1:0-3496 GCA_037968535.1 Paracoccaceae bacterium | reverse complement strand
TCAATTCCGCCTAGCGCGTTGCGTGGAGTATGGCATTCGCCGCAATGACCCAGCGCCTCGACGAGGTAGCGGCCGCGTTCGATGTCCGGGCTGGTAGCATCGGTCAGTTCCCAGTCGTCCGTCAGGAACAGGAACTTCCAGCCGCCCAGCAGTTGGCGGAAGTTGAAGGGAAACCTTATGTCATGCGAAAGCGAAGCCCACTTCACCGCCGGAAGGCTCTTCAGGTAGGCATGCAGCGATACGATATCCGGGATCGTCGCATGAGTGTAGGTGGCATAGGGGAAGGCGGGATAATAATGCTGACCTTGCGGCGACGTGCCATGGGTCATTGCGTTGACCAGGTCAAGCGCGCTCCAGCCGCCGATGCCTGTTTCGGGATCGGGAGAGATGTTGGGGGCATAGAACGTGCCGAAATCGCTGGGAAAGGCGCGTCCGCCGATCAACTCTAGCCGAGTATCGCCGGTCGAACCTTCGGCAGAGTGGCAAGAGGCACAGCCCGCCGCGTTGAAGACTGCTTCGCCCCGCGCAAGGTCGGGGCTGATGCCGTCAAGCGCTGCGGGGTCGGTGAACTGCGGTTTCGTCACCAGCCAGAATACGCCAAGCCCGATGACGACCAGCGCCACGAACATTGCCAGGAATCGTGCCATGCAACCTCTGCCAGACAAGGATCGGGCGCGATCAGAGAACCGCGCCCTCGTTTGGCGTTACTTTGGCTGTTGATAAGCCTTGTGACAAGCCGAGCATGCGTCGCCGACAGGGCCAAGTGCTGCTTTCATCGGATCAACACCATCGCCCGCAACGGCTTCGAGCGCCACGGCTGCTTCGTGCACGGCCGAGAGTTTCGTTTCGACATCCGCCATGTTCTGCCAGATTGCCGGCAGCGCCCGGGTATTTTCGACGCTATCCGCGTCTGATCCTTCGGGCCAGTAACCGGCTTGGCTCATGTTGGACAAGGCGACAAGATTGCCTGCTGCGGCTTTGGCAGCCTCTGGGTCATACGCGACATTTCCGTTCGCCATTGCAAACAGCGATCCGACATTGAAACCGTTGAGTGTCATGTGTGATTGCCGGGCCGAGATCGCGCCAGCGATGGCTTTATCGACATGGCTTTCGGCAAAGACGGTGCCTGCGGCAAACACCAGACCGGCGGCGGCAAAGGCGAAGTTCTTGAACATTAGGCGGACTCCCTGTGGCTGGATCAATTGACGTGACCCTAAGTTAGGTGTGAAAATAGTAAAGGGTAGTCCGAATTTTCGCAGCAGAGTCGTTCATTCATGCACAGCAAGGAAAACTGGGACGACCTGCGTTATGTTCTGGCCGTGGCCGAGCAGGGCTCGGTTTCGGGGGCCTCGCGGGTTCTGGGCGTCAATCATGCAACCGTGCTGCGTCGGATCGCTGCGTTCGAGGAACGCCACGGGGTCGAACTGTTTGACAAGTCCGCGCGCGGCTATGCGATCCCGGTGGACCGGCTTCGGATCATCGACGCCGCCCGCGAGGTGGAAAACGCGATGCTGGCGGTGGACCGGGTCATCCAGGGTGCACAGGTGCCGCTGCGCGGCGTGGTTCGCGTGACCTCGACCGACACGTTCTGCACGGCGATTCTGCCGGACATGCTGGCCCGGTGGCAGCGCCAGCAAGACGAATTGCGCATCGAATTGCTCTCGACCAATGCGCATCTCGACCTGTCGCGGCTGCATGCCGATGTCGCAGTGCGCCCGACCCTGCAACTGAGCGAGGATCTGACCGGCGAGGTCGCCGCGAAACTGGCGTTCGAGGTTTATGAGGCGGCGGGCGGCGGCCCCGACAAATGGTTGGGTCTCAGCGGCGCACTTGCACGGTCTCTGGTGGCGGTCTGGTTGGCCGACCGTGCCGGGACAGAGCCCGCAGCAGGGGCAGCCGACAGTTTCGTCACGCTGCGCGAAATGGCCGCCGCCGGTATCGGCCGCGCGATCCTGCCGTGCGTCCTGGGCGACGCTGATCCGCGGCTAAGTCGGGTTGCCGGCATCCTGCCCGGTCTAGCGGTCGATATCTGGGTGGCAAGCCATGTCGATCTGGCTGACGTGCCGAGGATCCGGGCGGTGCGTCGGCTGCTGGTGGACGGATTGGCGGCCATTTCCGACCGGCTGGAGGGCCGGCCTAGTTGATCTTGCCCCGCGGTGTATTCGCCATTGTCAGCCAGTCCGGCCATCCGATCAGCCGTTCGATGCCAAATAGCACCAGGCAGAGCGCCAAAATGCCAAGAACGAGTTTCACCCGGCTGTCCGAGGGTGGGTGGCGCGCCCATTTCGCCATCCGCAGGAAGTGACGGGGGCTAAACATCAGCTCGCGTCTGCGCCGGTAAATCGGACCTTGCCGATATAGGGCAATGTCCTGTGTGCATTCTGCCTCATTCTGGTTGCTCCTTGCTGCCAAACCCCTGCGATATATGACCTTGCAAATAAGGGAATCGGTAGTCATTATCCCTCACGAGGGGTGCTCTGCCCTTCACTCGTAAAAATCTGGTGTCCAGCTGGTGTCCAGCACCGATAGGGCCGAAACAACTTCGAAAGCACCGTCCAATGTCTACCCGGATCTCCATAAACTCTCGCTCCGATATTGATGCGCTTGAGCCCCGCAAAACCCGCTTTCGCGCGTGGGACGCACAGCTGCCCGGTCTGTGTGTTCGTGTCGCCCCGAGTGAGTCGCGCACTTGGTACTATGAGTATCGGGACGGGCAGGGCGCACGGCAAGCGGTAAAGATTGGCTCGGCCGACCGTCTCAATCCCGGCGATGCCCGCAAAGCCGCACGCAGCCTTGGGCTGGACCCCGCTGCCGACAAGAGGACAGCGAAGGCAGAGCGGGCCAGCGAGGACGCAAAGAAGAAGCTGGCGAAGCGGCGCACGGTTCGGGCCTACTTGGACAACGACTACGGGCCCAACCACCTGACCACGACGCGCACAGGCGACGCCAGCTCGGCCCGCATCAAAGCATCGTGGGCCGAGTTGCTGGACAGGGATATGGCGACTATCGGGATGCTGGACATTGAGCGGATACGCCGCAGTCGTGCCGCGGCTGGCGTGAGTGCGCAGTCCATAAACCGCGACTGGAATGCGCTGCGGGCATTGCTCAACTCGGCACGCCGGGCCGGGCTCATCCAGTCGTTGCCAGAGGTGCGCCGCCTCAAAGAGACAGACGCCAAGCGTATCCGCTGGCTCGGGCAGCGCGACGGCATCGAGAAGAAGGCCACAGGAGAGCGTGCGCGGTTCCTCGCGGCCCTTGAGGATATGCAAGCCCCTTCGCCCAATGGGTAATGTGCGGTTATATCCCTTATTTATAAGGATCATATGACCACACCTCAAACTCTTCATCACGATTCCCATCACGATTGCAGTAGTTATGGTGGGGTCTGGCGGGCCCTTCTGCGGCCCTGCGCGGTCTCATTTGCAGGGGTGAACCGGACAACAGCAGGCCCTCGGCGTTCCTGCTATGTCGTTGACATCCTTGTGCAAGAGTCGAT
>JBBKVT010000455.1:0-24653 GCA_037968535.1 Paracoccaceae bacterium | reverse complement strand
GCCTCAAGCTATCCAATCTTTTGTCTATGGCACGACCCAAGGCATCAATTAATTTGATACATTCTTCAAACTCACGTTGTTTGATCTCGTCTTGCGATTTGTGCACCCACGAGCGCTGTTGCAGGAAATAGCCCACTACTGCGACCACTAGACCGATCAAGATTGACTGCGGAATCAACATCCAAAAACTATGGAGCTTGATTAAATGCTTAGCAAGCTGCAGTGGCTGTTCACACGCTATTGCGTTGCAACATACAACGTGCCTGACCGTGCCCCTCACCGGGCCGACGCGTTCGCGCTTCCCCCTCAGGTCTGGCGCTGGGTTGCGCCATTAGCGCAGCGTTTCCCCTCAACCAAAAGCAAGTGCAGACCGGGCGCCCACCGCGCCCGGTCTACTCTGCGGCCAGTGTCGCCGGCCGGGCGGAGCCCTCCCGCACCTCGCGGCGACGTTTCTGGACCGAGACAACGAAGGCATCGCTGCCAGACCGCGCGACCAGCTCTGCCAGTGTCGGCGGGTGATCGAAGATCAGCTCTCGCATGGTGCCGCCGTCGCCGGTGACCCTGATGCAGACGTCACTGACCGAATCCAGCGCCTTGCGCCGGCGGTCACGGACCGTGAGGCCCAGGCGGCGGGCCGCGGAGCGTCCCAGGTAATCAAATCTGTCCGATTGCATTGTCATCACTTCCCCCCTCCGCCGGCCAAAAAAGACCGGACCCACAAGCAGAGGTTAACGCCCGGTTCAAATGTGGCAAGTTTGTGGCTGAAATCGGGGCGAAATGCGGCTTTGACCTGAGGGAAGTGTGAATAATACCCGCGATACCGTTGGGATTGTTCGAAAAATCGTGAGAACTCGCGGCGAATCACCGTCCTGCGCAATTCTGATCCAGATGCCGATGCCACGCGTATCCTTTGGCAAATACACGGGAGCAGCCATGACCACGATCGTTCTTTACCTTGCCACAGCGGCGACCTTTCTGGTGCTCGACGCGCTGATGCTGAATTTCGTGATGGCGCCGTTGTTTCGCGAAACCCTTGGGGCAGCGATGGCCGACAGCCCGCGATACGGCCCGGCGGCGGTGTTCTACCTGTTCTACGTGGCCGGGTTGTTGTGGTTCGTGTCGGTTCCCGCCTTGCGCGGGGATGCGCCGGTGCAGGCGCTGATCGGCGGGGCGATCCTTGGCGCGATTGCCTATGGCACCTACGAGTTCAGCAACTATGCGACCTTGCGCGACTGGTCGTGGCAGATGGTCGTGACCGATCTGACATGGGGAACGGTGCTGACGGCGGTCTCGGCCTGGGTCGGGGTGATGGCCGCGCGCGCCTTGGGCTAGAGAGGCATCGCGGCAAGCGCCTTAGCCACCGCGCGGCCCAGCCGGGCATGGGTTTCCGCGTCAAAATGGATACCGTCCACCGGGCTGCTTTCAATCACGGCACTGGCGTCCAGAAACGCCACGCCACGGTCGGCGGCGACGGCCTTGTACGCGGATGCGAGCCCCAGCGATTTGGCGCGGCCGCCGGTGAACATGTCGGCGAACGGGCCCTGTTCGAGTATCGGCGGCGGGCAGATCACCAAAATGGCGAACCCGCCATGCCGGGCCTGCATCTCGTCCGAAAGCGCGATATCAAGAAGTGTGCCGACGTCCGCCGCGATCTCGTCTGCTTGCCGGTCGAGTTGCGCCTTCAGATCATTGGTGCCCAGCATCAGTGTCATGACATCGATGGGCCCGTGGCTTTCCAGTGCGATGAACAGGCCGACGCGGCCATCCATATGCGGCCCCATCTCGGGGTCCGGCCAACGGCTGGTGCGGCCGGGCAGACCCTCTTCAACCAGCGACCATTCTGCGCCGAGGTCGCGCAGGCAGACACCCGGCCAACGCGCATCGGGGGGCAGGCGGTGACGGTCCTCCTCATGCTCCATGGGCAGGGTGCCGTAGGTGTTGCTGTCGCCGTAGGTGAGCAGTAGGGGCATCGGCATCTCCAAATGAAATCGGCCCGAAGCATGGGCGCCGGGCCGATCCTTCGCAAGGCTTTTTCGGTGCCTCAGAGGGCTCTCAGCTCTCCTGCCGACTGCCGCCCGTCGCGGCCTTCGATCAACTCGTAGCTGATCTTCTGGTTATCGGCGAGCCCAGTCATACCGGCGCGTTCCACCGCCGAGATGTGCACGAAGATGTCCTTGCCGCCGCCATCGGGTTGAATAAAGCCGAAGCCCTTGGTCGTGTTGAACCACTTTACGGTGCCGGTTGGCATGTTCCCGTCTCCTTGTCATTGTCCGCCCACGAAATTGCGGCGGGTCGGTGCAGCCAGCATCTTCCAGTTCTTCCGGCTGCTCCGCTGAAGGAGCGGTCGTAGTAGAAAGTCGCATTGTCACGACCCCAGACGATGCTATTCATTTAGGAAAAATCAAGTGAAACTTTTATGTTGGCGAGACAACGGCGCCAACTTGCCTGAAACGGAGGCGAACGTGCATATTTATTGTTTGAAAACATGCGAGACGTGCAAAAAGGCGATCAAGTCGCTCGGGGCCGCAGGGCATGAATTGCAGATCACCGACGTGCGCGCCGACGGGCTGTCGGATGCGGATCGAAAGCGGTTTCTTCGGGAATTCGGCGACGCACTGGTCAACCGCTCATCGACAACCTGGCGGGGCTTATCAGAGGACCAGCAAATCCGCGATCCGGCCACGCTTCTGGCAGAGCATCCGACTTTGATGAAGCGCCCGGTGATCGAGGCGGATGGCAAGCTTTATCTGGGCTGGAAGGCAGATGTGCAAAAGGCACTTCTTGGATAGCTGCTGGCGCGTCCCTATCTGGGAGGGACGAACAGGAGTTTGGTGATGAGAAATGCGGCTTTGACCATGGGCGTGCTGGGCGGTTTACTTGGCATGATCGTGGGTTTTTTCAGCTACGGCTATACCGAGTTCATCGATTGGTATGGCGCTGTCCCCGATTTGGCTGAACAGGTCGATAACGTCGGCCTGATCCGCGCAACGGCCCTTGTTGCGCCGATCCTCGCGATCGCGGGCGGAGCGATGGCGCGCGCCCGCGCGACGCCGGGCGGCATCCTGATGCTTGTATCGGCCGTGGCAATGTATGCGGGGTTTGGATATGGCGTGTTTACCATGTTTCCGATCGCGTTTTGCGCCTTGGGGGGCATCTTTGCGCTGATCGCTACTCAGCCCGACGAAGCCTGACGCAGCAGCAGACGGTCAAGCGACAGTGGCCCGGCGCCCATGAAGACAAGCACCAGCAGGATGTAAATCCAGAAGGCGCGTTGATCCATGATCAGGGCATCCGAGGCGCGGTCGAACCAGGCACCGATCGTCGCCGCATCTGCCATGTGGCCGACAATGTCGGTGAGGCTCTGTACGACCACGAAACCGATCATCCCCAGGGCCGCCAACCGGGTGAAAAGCCCGATCAGCAGCAACAGCGGCAGCGCTAGTTCGGCCAGCGTCCCGACGGTCACCACCAGCCAATGAAAACTGCCGAGCTGACTGACGTCATAGCCCACAGCCTCCATCTGCCGCGGGAACACTTGGGCGTAAGCGCCGAGCGACGGCTTGAAAATGCCCAACACGCCGTCGCCGATTTTCGTCAGCGCAGAGTTCCAGAAATAAACCAGCAGCACAGCGGCAAAGACAAGTCGGGCCAGACTGGGCAACACGATTGACGAGGCGTTTTCCAGACCGGAAAAAACCCGGTCGTGCATCGAGATCAAGCCGTTCATCCTATGTCCCTTCCGAAATATCAACTATCGCACCGCCAGCCAGCAACTGGCCAAGCGCGGCGGTCAGGTCGAAAGTGTCGCCAGCGGCCTCCAGCGCGACTGCGAACGATTTACCAGCGCCGAAAGCGGCAATGAACGCTGCGGCGCCCGGCCCAAGCAGTTCAGGCATTGGGTCGTAGCCTCGACGCGTCACCAGCACGTCCTCGGGTCGCATCTGCGGCTTCGGCGCGTCCGCCTTGGTATTGGCCAGCCATATCGCGTGGATCGGCCATGCGGACTGAACGAGCTTCAAGGCGGGCGCCAGACTCAGCCGCGCGGCCATCAGCCGTTCGGGCGGCATCGTCTGCAAGATAGCAGGATCAATCGGGATGGTGTCGGCGGCGTGGTAGGACCGTCGAAGCGCATCTTCGAGCCGCGCGATATCGGGAAGATAGCCGATGGTCTGGACTGGCGCGAAACTGGCCAGGAAGTCCGGGAACCCAGCGCCGTAAAGCATCATCAGCGCCGAGCCGGGCGGGTTTTGGCGCAGATAGACACCTGCCATCGCCTTGAAGAACTCTTCGCCCACCAGTTTGAGCACGACAGGAAAGGCGGTTTCCAAAGCCTCGGTCAGACTAACGGCGACATTGTTGCGATAGACCGCGAACCGCTTGCCGGCCGGACGTCCTTGCGGGTCAGTCAGCCCGGCGGGAACGGCAAGGTCGGGGTCGAGGATCGCGCGTATGAAATCGGATTGACCAATTGTCATGCGACAATCTTCGCCAGGATGCTGTCTGCGCGAGCGGCCTCTGCGGACAGTGTCGGCCAGTCCGGCACATCGTTGTCCCATTCGATCAGCGTGGGGCGGGGACCTGCGACTTTGATCGTATGGGCATAAAGCGCCCAGACCGGATCGACGACCGCGCGTCCGTGGCTGTCGATCAGCAAGGGCGCGCCATGATCGTCGTGATCTTCATCATGGCCGCCAAGATGAATCTCTCCGACATGGGCCATGGGGAAATCATTAATATAGCTGACCGGATCCGTCTGCTGGTTGGTCGCGGAAACAAAGACGTTGTTCACGTCCAAAAGCAGGCCGCATCCGGTGCGGTTGGTGATGTCAGACAGGAATTCGATCTCGCTCATCTCGGATTCGGTAAAGGCGAGGTAGCTTGAGGGGTTTTCCAGCAACATCAGGCGTCCGACGGTGTTCTGAACCTGATCGATATGGCGGGCGACCCGATCCAGTGTCCGCGTCGTGTACGGCAGCGGCAGGAGGTCATTGATGAAATGGCTGTCATGGGTGGACCATGCCAGATGTTCCGAGAAGCTTGCGGGTTTCAGCCAGGAGACAAGATGTTTCAGCCGGGACAGATGTTCGACATCAAGGGGCGCTTCGCCGCCGATGGACAGTCCGACACCGTGCACGGATATCGGGAAGCGTTCGGCAAGATGGCGCAATTGGGCCAGCGGCCTGCCGCCGTCGCCCATGTAATTCTCGGCATGGATTTCCAGCCAGTCGACCGGACCGGAATCGGCAAGAATGTCAGAGTAATGCTGCGGCTTGTAACCGACACCAGGGCGGTTCGGCAGCGGGTCGAACTGTCGGTGAGCGGCGTCCAGCATTGCTTTGCTCCGTCTGGTGAGCGTCTCCGGGAGCGTTCCCGAAGACGCGGGATGGCTTATGCCGGTACGTCGCGCTCCAGCGCTTCCAGAGCGCCCTGGCGTGCAGTCCCATCGGCCATGGCGGGCAATTCCATCGAGGCACAAGTGCCAGCAGGAACGAGGCTCCAGGCATTGCCTTGATAATCTACCTTCGAGGTTCCTGCGCAGGTTGTTCCGGGACCGGCTGCGCAATCATTGGCACCGGCTAGCGCGACGCCGAAGCATTTTTCTTGCTCCTGTGCGTTCACGGCAGTGCTGAATTGGGCAGTGAGGGCAGCGGCAACGGCGCCGGCAACGGCGAGTGTTTTGACGTGATGAGACATTGGAAATCTCCCTTTTTTTGGTTTCGAGTTGTCGTTGGCGTCAATTACTGATGACCTTTGAACCGCTACTGCAAGGCTGTTCACAAGGCTACTCACAGTCCCGTGGTGCACAGCGCTGTTATCTACTGTAACATTTTGTCGCACCAGAAGCCTCCGGTTCATAACACTGCAATCCTATGTTGAATAACGATTTTTAAGCCAGCGTCGACGCGTCAACGAAGATCAGGAGGCTGAGATTCGATTTTCAATGCCGCGACAACCTGATCAAGTTTCAGGGTTTGGGTCGTCTTCTCGCCCAACCGGCGCAGCGTCACGGTGCCGTCTTCAACCTCGCGCTGACCGACAGCCAGGATCACCGGAACCTTTCCGACGGAATGTTCGCGGACCTTGTAGTTGATCTTTTCGTTGCGAATATCGGCCTCGGCGCGGATACCTGCCGCTTTGAGGTCAGCGACGACCTTGAGCACATAGTGATCCGCATCCGAGACGATGGAGGCGACGACGACCTGACGCGGCGCCAGCCAGAACGGCAGCTTGCCGGCCCAGTTTTCGATCAGGATGCCGATGAAACGTTCGAACGACCCCAGACAGGCGCGGTGCAGCATGTAGGGGCGGTGCTTGGCGCCGTCCTCGCCGATATATTTCGCGCCCAGACGTTCCGGCAGGTTCGGGTCGACCTGGAATGTGCCGCATTGCCAGACCCGACCGATCGCGTCGGTCAGCTTGAAATCCAGCTTGGGGGCATAGAACGCACCTTCGCCGGGATCGAGCGTGTAGGCATGGCCGGTCTTCTTGATCGCGGCCTCAAGCGCGGCCTCCATCTTGTCCCAGCTTTCCTCCGTGCCCACGCGCTTTTCGGGGCGGGTGGCGAACATGATCTCGAACGTCTCGAAGCCAAGGTCACTGTAGACCGACGACAGGAACTCGATGAATTTCGCGCATTCCGCCTCGATCTGGTCTTCGGTGCAGAAGATATGCGCGTCGTCTTGCGTGAAACCGCGCACCCGCATGATGCCGTGCAGCGCGCCGGACGGCTCGTAGCGGTTGCACGACCCGAATTCGGCCATGCGAAGCGGTAGGTCGCGGTAAGACTTCAGGCCCTGATTGAAGATCTGCACATGGCAGGGGCAGTTCATCGGCTTCAGCGCATTGACGGTTTTTTCACGCGCATGTTCTTCGTCGACTTCGACGATGAACATGTTGTCCTGATAGTTCTCCCAATGGCCGGATTTCTCCCACAGGGACCGGGACACCACTTGCGGCGTGTTGACTTCCACGTAGCCGCCAGCGTGCTGTTTGCGGCGCATGTAGTCCTGCAAGGTCGTGTAAATGGTCCAGCCGTTGGGGTGCCAGAAGACCTGACCGGGGGCTTCTTCCTGCATGTGAAACAGGTCCATCTCGCGCCCGAGCTTGCGGTGGTCGCGTTTGGCGGCCTCTTCCAGCATGAACAGATGCGCTTTGAGGTCGTCGCGGTTCTTGAACGCAACGCCATAGATGCGCTGCAACATCGCGCGGTCGCTGTCGCCACGCCAATAGGCGCCGGCAACCGACATCAACTTGAACGCGTCGGCGGGCAGTTGGCCGGTGTGTTGCAGATGCGGGCCGCGGCAGAGATCCTGCCAGTGGCCGTGCCAGTACATCCGGATCGGTTCATTGCCGGGAATGCCTTCGATCAGCTCGACCTTGTAGAGTTCGTTGTTCGCCTTGTAGAATTCGATCGCGCGCTTGCGGTCCCAGACCTCGGTCGTCACCGGGTCGCGCTTGTTGATGATTTCTTTCATCTTCTTTTCGATCTCGCCCAGATCCTCGGGCGTGAACGGTTCGGCGCGGTCGAAATCGTAATACCAGCCGTTCTCGATGACCGGGCCGATGGTGACCTTCACATCCGGCCACAGTTCCTGCACGGCGCGGGCCATGACATGCGCGAGATCGTGGCGGATCAGTTCCAGCGCCTGCGCGTCATCGGCCATGGTGTTGATGGCGATGGCCGCATCATCCTCAATCGGCCATTGCAGATCGAAATGCGCGCCGTTCACGCTGGCAGAGATCGCCTTTTTGCCGAGAGAAGTCGAAATTGCAGCGGCAACCTCGGCCGAAGTTACTCCGGCATCGAATTTGCGTGCATTGCCATCGGGGAAGGTGAGGGTGATTTGGGCCATTTTGGCGTCCTCGTCGGTTTGGCGCCTACGGAACGCCGGGTTGCGGGTCATGTCGGTGCCTATTTGGCGACTGCACCGCGCTAAGTCAACATTGCCTTTCGGGAATGGCGGGGTAGCTTGGCTGCAGCGCAACGGAGGCACGGATGCCAGAATTTCTGACGACAGCGGCGGGCCGAAACATCGCCTATGAGCGCATCGCAGGCCGGGCGCCGGGGATCGTTTTTCTGGGCGGCTTCAAGTCGGACATGGGCGGCACCAAGGCGGTGCATCTGGAGGCATGGGCCAGGGCACGACGCCGCGCGTTTCTGCGGTTCGACTATTCGGGGCACGGAGAATCCTCGGGCAATTTCACGGACGGATGCATTGGCGACTGGGCCGAAGATTCAGAAGCGGCGATCCGTCAGCTTACGACGGGTCCGCAAGTTCTGGTCGGGTCCAGTATGGGCGGATGGATCAGCCTGATCCTGGCGGGACGGCTTTCTGACCGCATTGCGGGGATTGTGGGCATCGCCGCAGCGCCCGATTTCACCGAGGACAGCATGTGGGCCGGGTTCAGTGCCGCCGAGCACGCCGAACTGGATCGGACGGGGCAGGTGGCATTGCCGTCAGACTACGGCGAGCCCTACATCATCACCCGACGCCTGATCGAAGACGGCCGCAAGCATCTTGTTCTCCGCCGAGCCATGCCCCTGCCGTTCCCGTCCCGGTTCCTGCAAGGCACAGCCGATGCGGATGTCGAGATCTCGGTGGCGCTGCGATTGCTCGACCATGCCGAAGGCGGCGATATCAGGCTGACCCTGGTCAAAGGGGCCGATCACCGGTTCTCATCACCCAAATGCCTGGTGTTGATCGAACGGAGCATCGCGGATGTCTTGCAAGCGGCGACCACCTGAACGAATGCCGATGACTAAGGCCGCCGTGCGCGCGCCGTAGTCAGGCGGATTTGTCGGATACCACCGCAATTTTGTGAGGCGTTGCGGCAGCGTTGGCATCGATGAACGACAGCACATGCGGCCGAATGTTGTTACGCCAGCTTTTGCCTGCAAAGATGCCGTAATGACCCGCCCCCGGTTCCAGATGGCTCGATTTCTTGCTGTCCGGCAGTCCGGTCAGCAGGTCAAGCGCAGCAAGGCACTGTCCCGGTGCGCTGATGTCGTCATTCTCGCCTTCGACGATATGGACGGCGATATCGGTGATTTTGCCGATGTCGATTTGCCGTCCAGCGACGGTGAACACATTGCGGGCGATTTCGCGGCTTTTGAAAACACGCTCGACCGTGGACAAGTAGAACTCTGCTGTCATGTCCATCACCGCGAGATATTCGTCATAGAAGCGGTTGTGTTTGTCGTGGTCTGCGGCCTCGCCCTTGGCAACCCGCATGATCTGCTCGGTAAATGCGCGGCCGTGCATTTCCGCATTCATCGAGATGAACGACGACAATTGCAGCAAGCCCGGATAAACCAACCGGCCGGCTCCGGCATACTTGAATCCGACCCGTTGGATCATGGTGCCTTCCAATTGGCCCATGGTGACCCGACGTCCGAAATCGGTCACATCCGTGGCCGCGGCATCCGGGTCGATCGGGCCGCCGATCAGTGTCAGCGTCCGCGGCTGGGCTTTGGGGTCATCCTCGGCCAGGCAGGCCGCGGCGGCCAGCGTCAATGGGGCCGGCTGACAGATCGCGATGACATGCGTGCGATGACCCATGTGCTTCATGAAATCGACAAGGTAGAGGGTGTAATCCTCGATATCGAACTTGCCGGCCGACACGGGAATGTCGCGCGCGTTGTGCCAATCGGTGATGTAGACTTCACAGTCCACAAGCAGGGATTTGACGGTGCTGCGCAACAACGTTGCGTAGTGGCCCGACATCGGCGCGACCAGCAAAATTTTGCGGGACCGCTCTTTGCGACCCATGACCTTGAAATGGATCAGATCGCCGAACGGTTTCTTCACCAGTGTCTCAACTTGAACGACATGGTCACGACCATCATCACCGACGATGGACGAGATGCCCCAGTCCGGCTTGGCCACCATGCGCGCAAACGTGCGTTCGGTCACTTCACCCCAAGCCGCAACCATCTGAAAGAACGGATTCACGAACAGTCCGGTCGCAGGGTAAGAGCCAAAGGCGAGTGCCGACGCGCCTAACCATTGGTTAGTGTTGCGTGCAGTTTCCATCAAATCGTATGTCGCCATGTAGCGCATGTGTTATCCTTACCCGTGCAGCAGGACTAAAAACGTCGCCTTCCCCTGAGACAGAGGCGTCGTTATGCTGCACCTGCGGCAAAAGGTAGGACGGAAGCGGTAAAATGACAACTAACGAATATGACTCGGCTGAGAATTTGTCGAAAATGAACGCGAATCTGGCGAAGATTGAGGACTTGTCGCAACGCTTGGTTGCTGCACTTGCGAATAAGGCGCCGGGTGACCCGAGCCTGAAAGCGCCCAGCCAGGATCTCGTGATGAAAGCATCGGCGGCTTATATGGCCGAGATGATGGCGCATCCGTCAAAGATCATCGAGCATCAGGTGTCATATTGGGGCAAGGTGCTGAAGCACTATGTCGAAGCGCAGCATCTTCTTGCGCAGGGCAAGTTGCAGGCGCCCGCCGATCCCACACCGAAAGACAAGCGGTTCTCCAATCCGCTTTGGGATACCCATCCTTATTTCAACTTCGTCAAACAGCAGTATCTGATGAACACCGAAGCTATCGAAACCGCGATCCGCGACATCGAGGGACTGGAAGACAAGGACCGCAAGCGGGTCGAGTATTTCTCGCGGCAGATCATGGATATGTTCAGCCCGACGAATTTCCTCGCGACCAATCCCGAGGCACTGGAGCGCGCTGTCGAAACCGAGGGCCAGAGCCTTGTCGACGGTCTGGAGAACCTCGTGCGAGACATCGAGGCCAGCGACGGCGAACTGCTGGTGAGCCTTGCGGACAAGAATGCTTTCAAGGTCGGGGGAAATATTGCCACGACGGAAGGCTCGGTGGTTTTTCGCAACCGCTTGTTCGAGCTAATCCAGTACGCGCCACGGACCAAGACGGTGCACAAGACGCCCCTGATCATCTTTCCGCCCTGGATCAACAAGTTCTACATCATGGATCTGAAGCCGGAAAACAGCCTGATCCGATGGATCGTGGATCAGGGCTATACGCTGTTTGTTGTCAGTTGGGTTAATCCGGATCCGTCCTACGCCGATGTCGGAATGGATACCTATGTCGAAGAGGGTTATCTGGCGGCGATCGAACAGGTAAAGGCGATCACTGCCGAACCCAAGGTCAACGTCGTTGGCTATTGTATCGCCGGCACGACGCTGGCGCTGACGCTTGCGCTCTTGAAAAAGCGCAAGGATGATTCGATCAACGCGGCGACCTTCTTTACCGCGCTCACCGATTTCGAGGATCAGGGTGAGGTCGGCGTTTTCCTCAACGACGATTTTGTGGACGGGATCGAGCGCGAGGTGAAAGATAAGGGCATTCTTCAAAGCTTCTTCATGGCGCGGACCTTCAGCTTTCTGCGATCCAACGATCTGATTTATGGACCGGCCATCAAGAGTTACATGATGGGCCAGCATCCGCCGGCATTTGATCTTTTGTATTGGAACGGGGACGGCACCAATTTACCGGCGCGAATGGCTGTCGAATACCTGCGTGGTCTTTGCCAGGACAACAGGTTCTCCAAGGGCGAATTCGAGATGTTCGGCGAAAAGCTGTCGATCAGGGGTGTCACCGTGCCAATGTGCGCGATCGCCTGCGAGACGGACCATATCGCGGCTTGGACGTCCAGCTATGACGGCGTGGCCAAGATGGGATCGAAGGACAAGACCTTCATCCTCTCGCAATCGGGCCATATCGCCGGGATCATCAATCCACCGTCGAAAAAGAAATACGGCCATTACACCAATGCAGCAACCGGACTCGCCCGCGAGGACTGGAAGGCGAGCGCAAAGTTCAACGAAGGATCGTGGTGGCCGACATGGGGTGGATGGTTGTCAGCGAGGTCGGGAACGATGGTCGAAGCCAGAAAACCAGGTGATTCGGCGCATCCGGTTCTTGCGCCAGCGCCCGGAACTTACGTGGTCGCCAAGCCAATCATCTGATTTTCCTGAACAATAAATTCTTTTTGCTGCAGTGCAGAAAAATACTTGAAATGCTGCGCTGCAGCATGCATATTGTTTGCAGATGCAGAAACGGGACAGACCCGGATTTAGGAGAATTCAAATGGCTAAGACACAAGACTACACCAAGATGATGAAAGACGCGATGGGTTCGTTCCCGGTTGACATGAGCGCGATGCAGGATGCCTTCAAGACTCAGGCAACCTTCGGCGAGAAGCTGTCGAAAGTCGCACTCGAAGCCGCTGACAAGTCGACCGAGATCTCGACCAAGTGGACCAAAGACACGCTGGCCAAAGTCGGCGACGTTTCCAAGGTCAAGGAAGATCCGTCTGACTATTCGAAAGCCTTCACCGATTTCTTCTCGGCTCAGTCCGAGCTGATGGCAGAAAACCTGGCCGCTTTCGCTGAAGTTGCGAAAAAAGTTCAGATGGAAACCGTCGAATTGATGATGGCTGCCGGCAAGGACATCAGCGAAGACGCGACTGCCGCTGTCAAGAAGGCGACTGCCGACGTACAGACCGCTGCCAAGAAAGCTTCGACCGCAGCTCACTAATTCTAAGACAATATCGTCGGCACCCTCCCTGCCGCCGAGATTGACTGGGGCGGGCTGAAAAGCCCGCCCTTTCTTTTTATGCTGCACTGCCCTAACCTTTGTGCTGCGCTGCCGAAATCAGGGAGGGGACCCCGTGGCCGAAACCGATGCACCGCTTTTGATAAAGCGTTATGCCAGTCGAAGGCTCTACAACACCGAGAGCAGCGATTACGTGACGCTCGAGGATATTGCCATCTTCATCCGGCAGGGCCGCGACGTTCAGATCGTCGATCTGAAAAGCGGTGACGACCTGACCCGGCAATACCTGTTGCAGATCATCGCCGAACACGAGGGGCGTGGCGAAAGTGTCTTGCCGATCAACGTGTTGACCGACCTTGTTCGCAGCTACACGACCGAGGTGCATTCCGTTGTGCCGCAGTTCCTTGCGATGTCCTTTGACATGCTGCGCACCGGTCAGTCGAAGCTGCTAGAAAACATCTCAAACCCGATCGCTCAACTTCCCGGCTTCGAGGCGATGCAAGCGCAGCAAAAGGCGTTCATGAAGGCGATGACAGGCGGGCTGGCTGGAAGCTGGACCGACAAGGATAAGTCGGGAACCGCGAAAAGCGGTTCCGACGATCTAGACGAGATCAAGAAGCAGCTTGCCGACCTGCAGTCAAAACTGTCGAAACTGGGCTAGGGCTGGGGCGACCCCTGGGAGTGAACTGTGCCGCAATCTGACGGACCGGCCCGCATTACGTTGTGGGAGATGGAGGTGTTCGTCGCCACCGCCGAAGAGCGGTCGGTTTCGGCGGCAGCCAGACGACTTGGCGCCAGTGCATCCTCAGTCAGCCAGCAACTCTCGAACCTCGAAGCGGCGGTTGGCACGCTTCTGCTGAACCGTCACGAACGCCCGGTCACGCTTACGCCGGCGGGAGCGATGTTCCGCAAACGGGCCTATTCGATCCTGAATGAAACCGCAGAAGCGAAAGCCGAACTGGTCAAGCTTGACCCGGCCGCGCTCACTCAGCTGCGGCTTGGCATGATCGAGGACTTCGACGCAGGGCTTACACCAGCATTGCTGGCAGAACTGGCTGTAACCATGACCTCGACCCGTTTCCTTCTTGAAACCGGACCCAGTCATCGGCTTTACGACCTGCTGGACAGTCGCGGGCTCGATCTTGTCGTTGCCGCTGACATGGGTGCGGCGGCGGACTGGATGCAGATCCATCCGCTGCTGACCGAGCCATTCGTCGCGGTTGTCGCCAAGGGCAGCGTGCCGACCGGCGATCTCATGTCAAAACTGCGAACGCGGCCCCTGATCCAGTATACCAAGCGGCATCACATGGGCCGGCAGTTGGCGGATCATCTGGCGCGGCAAAACCTGATGCTGGCGCATCGGTACGAGCTGGACAGCTATCACGCGATCATGGCGATGGTGGCCAGCGGCGCAGGCTGGAGCATCCTTACGCCACTGGGCGTCATGGCTGCGCAGCGCTTTGTGGATCGGGTCGACATCCTGCCTCTGCCCTTCGCGCCGCTGTGCCGCACAATCTCGCTGGCCGCCCGCCGCGACATGCTGGGCGACTTGCCGGCACTGATTGCTGAAAAACTGCGCGGTCTGGTGCGCAGCCAGGTTGTGGCGCCCGGACAGCGTCGGATGCCTTGGCTGAAGGATTCTCTGCGCGTGCTGGCGTGTCAGGTGCCGTAAGCACGGGGTCCGCCCATCACGTCCTCGGCGGAGCAATAGACCAGCGATTTCAAAGACAAGCTGGCGTGCGCTTACAGTCCCAGGCGGTCGCGCAGAGAATACCACGTCATTGCCAGAACAAGCAGCGGAGAACGCAGCGCCGGGCCGCCGGGGAACGCCGGTTTCCTGAGGTTGGCCATCAGGTCGAACCGGCCCATATCGCCGGCGATTGCCGCGGCAATGATCTTGCCTGCCATCGTTGCCAGCGCCACGCCATGCCCGGAAAAGCCCGAGGCCGACCAAAGTCCGGGACGTGGTCGCGTGAAATGCGGCATCCGCGTCGTTGTGATCGCCAGCGTGCCCCCCCAGGCATAGTCGATGCGGGCATCGGCCAGCTGCGGATAGATCGTCAGCATCGGTTTGCGCACGAGTGCGGCGATATCGTCGGGAAAGCGATAGCCGTAGGTCTCGGCACCACCGAACAACAGCCGGTCGTCATCGCTGCGGCGCCAGTAGTTGACGACGAACTTGCTGTCGGCCACCGCAATATCCGTGGTCAGGATTTCCGACCATCGATCCCCCAAGGGCTCGGTTGCGACAATGAAATTATTGATTGGCATGACCCGGGCCGCGACCCGGCGATCAAGATCGCCGAGGTAGCCATTTGCCGCAAGGACGACATGATCCGCGATCACCCGGCCCTTGTCGGTCTGGACGATTGTTTTCTGGCCAGACTTCACGTGGTGAACCACAGAATTCTCATGGATCCGCACACCGGCAAGATCGGCGGCCTTTGCCATGCCGATTGCCAGGTTCAGGGGGTGCAAGTGCCCGGCGCCCATATCCAGCGATCCGCCGCTGAAGCCTTTTGATCCTGTCAGATGCGCAACCTCGTCGCGGTCGAGCATCCGGATCTGGTCATAGCCGTAGTCGCGCGCCAGAGCCTCGGCGTTTGCAGTCTCGGACCGGACCTCTGCGTCCGACCAGACAGCATGTGCGACGCCGGGCTTGTAGTGAGCGTCGGGTGCATGGTCGGCAGCTAATTCGCGGACCAGCGCCTTTGCCTCTTCGGCAATATTCCATAGCTTTCGGGCAGCGTCCTTGCCCACGGATTTTTCCAGGGTCGACTGATCCAGCCGCTGCCCCGATCCGACCTGACCGCCATTGCGACCCGAGGCGCCAAAGCCGACGCGGTGTGCTTCCAGAAGGACAACGTCAACGCCGTCGCGGGCCAGATGCAGTGCGGCTGAAAGCCCGGTATATCCGCCCCCGATCACGCACACTTCTGCGCGGGTTTCACCGAGCAGTTCGGGCGAAACATCTCGGTGGCTGGCTGTGGCCGCATAATAGGAAGCGGGATACTCGCCCCGCCGATCGTTCGAGAACAGCAGGTTCATACATTCATCAACAGGTGTTCACGCTCCCACGGGCTGATCACTTGCAGGAACTCCTTGTCCTCGCTGCGTTTGACAGCCGAATAGGCACGGCAGAAGCTTGAACCCAGCACATCTTGCAGTGCTTCGTCGTTCTCAAAGAGATCGAGCGCGTCGCCGAGATTGCGGGCGATCACGTCCTCTTCGCTGTTATAGGCATCACCGACGAATTCGGGGCGCGGTTTTTTCTTTTCCATCAGCCCGATGTAACCGCAGGCCATCGACGCCGCGAATGCGAGGTAGGGGTTCACATCCATGCCGGGCAGGCGGTTTTCCAGTCGTTTCGCTTCGGGTCCCGAGATCGGCACCCGCAAGCCGGTCGTGCGGTTGTCGCGGCCCCATTCGAGGTTGATCGGCGCGGCGAAATCCCGCACGTAGCGGCGGTAACTGTTCACGTACGGCGCCAGTATGGCAATCGCGCCGGGCAGATGGGTCTGCATTCCGGCGATGAAATGCAGAAACTCCTTGGTTTCGCTGCCATCTGCCTTGGAAAACAGGTTCTTGCCGGTCTTCAGATCCACCACTGATTGGTGGATGTGCATCGCACTGCCAGGCTCGTCCTGAATCGGCTTGGCCATGAACGTGGCGAAACAATCGTGGCGCAGCGCTGCCTCTCGGATCAGCCGCTTGAAGAAGAATATCTCGTCGGCCAGTAGCACCGGATCGCCGTGCCGCAGGTTCATCTCGATCTGACCGGCGCCGCCTTCCTGCAAGATGCCGTCGATCTCAAGCCCTTGTGCCTCTGCGAAATCATAGATGTCGTCGATGACCGGGCCGTATTCGTCAATCGCGGACATCGAATAGGCCTGCCGTGCGGCAGCGCGCCGCCCGGATCGGCCCATGGGGGGCTCAATCGGCTGGTTCGGGTCGATGTTGCGCGCCACAAGGAAGAATTCCATCTCGGGAGCAACTATCGGTTCCCAGCCCTGCGCGCGGTAGAGTTCAGTCACACGTTTCAGCACGTTGCGGGGCGCGATCGGCACCGGGTTGCCTTGCTGGTCCTGGATGTCATGGATCACCTGCAGGGTGACGTCGGCAGTCCACGGGGCGGCGGTTGCGGTGCTGAAGTCGGGTGTCAGGATCATGTCCGGCTCGGTGAACTGGTCGCCCTCGGGATCGACCCAGTCGCCCGTAATCGTTTGAAGAAAGATCGAATTCGGCAGGTAGAAATGTTTCTGCGTCGAGAATTTAGTTGCAGGCATCGCTTTGCCGCGCGCAATACCGGACAGGTCGGCGACGATGCATTCGACCTCGTCCAGCCGGCGACCCTTCAGGTATTCCTGCGTCGCTTCGGGCATCTGCGAAAAGAAATCAAACATGTGCGGCCTCCCTCGGTTTCTTGAAGAACGCGGCGATCTGTTCAGCAATAACGTCGTTCTCGACTGGCGTGGGTATGCGTTCAACCGCCTGCTCCGCCAGCGCGTCGGGAAAGCCGGGTGATCCGATTCTCGCTTTTGCAAGGTCGCCGACAAGCGTCGGGCTGAATTCAGGATGCGGTTGGACGCTGAAGGCACGATCATCATAGACGAGCGCCGCGTATTCGCAAAAATCGTTGCTCGCGACCACCTTGGCATCCTTCGGCAATTCGACGATCTGGTCTTGATGCCATGCGTTCAGGGCAACAGTGCCCAGATCGTCGAAGTCGTACTCGCTGCGCCCGATCGCCCAACCCTTGTTGGATTTCTCGACCTTGCCACCAAGCGCCTGGGCGATGATCTGGTGACCGAAACAGATCCCGACCAGCGGCACATGCGCGCTGTAGGCTTTGCGGATGAAATCTTCGAGCGGTGCGATGAACGGCAGATCCTCGTATACGCCATGGCGCGAGCCGCTGATCAACCAGCCGTCGGCGGAGTGGATATCGGCGGGGAACTTCATGTCCACCACGTCATACGATTCAAACTCGAATCCATATCCCTCCAGCAGTTTCTGGTAGAGCGCGGGGTAAGCTCCGTGACGATTTGCGACCTCTGGCATCAAATGGCCGCATTGCAGGATGCCGATCTTCATGGGACACCATTTTCTTGATTTGGGCAAAGGCTAGACCTTTGCATTTGACCCGGCAAGAGTTTGCCGGAGCGATGGATCAGACCGGGCCGGGCCGCAAACGGGTCCGACCGCTCAGACCGTATCGAGGTAAAGATCCAGTTGCTGTTCCGGACTGAGTTCGGCGAAGTAGTGAAGTTCCTGCCGCTTGGTCATGACCAGGTTCTCGATCAACTGGTCGGGGAAAATCCGGCGCATGATCGGATTGGTTTCGAAGGCGTCAATCGCCTCGGCCCAAGTTGCCGGCAACTGCGGCAAGTCCTTTTCGTAAGCGTTGCCCGAGATCGGCGGTGGTGGCGTCATGCCATCCTCGATCCCGATCAGGGCGGCGCCCAGAACTGCGGCAATCAGCAGGTAGGGGTTTACGTCGCCCCCAGCGACGCGATGTTCGATCCGTCGCGCGTTGTGACTGCCACCGGGCACGCGCACCGCAGCTGTCCGGTTCTCGTAAGCCCAGCATACGCCCGTTGGCGCATGGGCATCGGGCACCAGCCGGCCGTAACTGTTGCCATGCGGTGCAAAGATCAGGGCCGACGGTGGCAGAGCAGCAAGACATCCGGCGATCGCGTTCAGAAGAACCGGCGACCCTTCGTGGCTGCCATTGGCAAAGATGTTCTGGCCGTCTTTGTCGAGCACCGAGAAGTGCATGTGCATTCCGCTGCCGGCGTATTCTTCGTAGGGTTTGGCCATGAAGCTTGCGGCGAAGCCGTGTTTTCGGGCGAGCCCCCCCACGAGTTGCTTGAACAGCCACGCATCGTCGGCAGCCCGCAACGCGTCGTCAACATGGACGAGGTTTATCTCGAACTGGCCAAGACCTGCTTCGGAAATTGCGGTATCAGCCGGAATGTCCATCAATTCGCAGCCGTCGTAGAGGTCGTTGAAGAAATGGTCGAAAGCTTCCAGCGCCCGCAGGCTGAGGATTTCCGCGCCGGGGCGACGTTTGCCGGACCGGGGCGAGCGGGGCACCCGAATGCCCGATCCGCTGTCATCAACCAGATAGAATTCCATTTCCGTCGCGACGACTGGCGTCAGTCCCCGTTCAGTGTAACGATTGACGATCCTGGCCAACGTATGGCGGGGGTCGCCATCGTAGGGGCGGCCGTCTTCATGGAACATCCAGAGCGGCAGCATCGCAGTCGGACTATCCAGCCACGGAACCGGAACGAAACCGCGTTCCGTGGGGCGCAGCACCCCGTCGGGATCGCCACGCTCGAAGACCAGCGGGCTGTTATCGATATCCTCGCCCCAGATATCGAGGTTGAGGGTCGAAAACGGAAAGCGCGTGCCTTCCTGTTCAAGTTTCGTTGCAAATCGGGCCGGCATGCTTTTGCCGCGGGCCTGACCGTTCAGATCCACCGCCCCGCACCGGATTGTCCGGACTTCAGGGTGGTCTTCCAGCCAGCTCATCTTATCACCTGTGGGCGTATACGTAGTTTGCGCCGGGCCTCTTGCGGCAGATGTTGGTTGAGGCGTGTGTTGATGGCCCCAAATACAGTGATGATGCACAGAGTTACAAGCACGAAGTAAAAAGCCACAATCGGATAGGGAATGAAGGGGTTAAACGTCTTGTCGGCAAAGTAACTGGCATAGTAAAGCGCATCGCCCTTTTGCTGCCAGGCCGGAAATCCCGAAAAATAGACCAAAGTGGTAGCGTGAAACAGAAAGATCGCTTCGTTGGTGTAGGCCGGCCACGCAAGACGCAGCATGGTCGGCCAGATCACCCGGCGGAACCTGCGCCACCCTGTCAGGCCATAGGCATCCGCCGCATCGATATCGCCTTTAGGGATCGAGCGCAGGGCGCCGTAGAAGATTTCTGCGGTATAGGCTGCGGTGTTCAGGAACAACACGATCAGGGCACCCAGCCATGCCGCGGTAAATGGGTCGTAAAACGGGTTGACGCTTTTGAGACTGAGGAACAGGAAATACGCAAAGAAGAACTGAATGAACAAGGGCGAGCCGCGAAAAACAAAGATAAACCATTCCGCTGGCTTTCGAAGCAGTCGATTGTGTGACTGCTTGGCCAGCGCCAGGGCAGTCGCCAAAACAAAACCCATCAACAAAGCCAGTGCTCCGAAATAGACATTCCAGATGATGCCAGAGCCGATCAACGTGAACTGCTCGCACAAGGTAAAGCCCTCGCGCGGCAACAGGCGCTCACCGACCCCCAAAGAGCGTAAACCATAGTCCTGAATGGTCTGAAGGCAGCTCATCGCGGCACCTCCCTGCGCAAAGCTTCGCCGGCCGCAGTAGCCTGGCCGCGCGTCAAGCGTTGCATCAACCGTTCCAGCGCGATCTCCGAGACGCGGGTGAACGCCAAGTAAAAGACCAGCAGGAACAGGAAATACCACATCCGCCAGTCACCATGCGGATAGCTGGTGAAACCCGAGGTCTTGGTGCCCCCAAGCTCGCGCGCCCAATAGACGATGTCCTCGATGCCCAGAAGGAACAGCAGCGGTGTCGCCTTGATCAGGACCATCCAGAGATTTGACAGGCCGGGCAGGGCATAGACCCACATCTGGGGCACGAGAACACGCCAGAAGGTCTGCCGATGCGACATGCCATAGGCCTCGGCGGTTTCCAACTGCGCACGCGGGACGGCGCGCATTCCACCAAACAGCACGTTTGCGGCGAACGCGCCGAAAACGATGGCAAAGGTGATGACCGCCAGCCCGAAACCATAAGTCTGGTGGATCCATTGCGGCGCGTTTCCCGAGGGCAACTTGGCCGCCTGGCAAACGATGAAATCGTTGCCCTGCCAGATCGGCTGATCCCAGTCCGGGCAAAGCATCTCGTGCCGCGCCCATTCGAAGGCCTGGTCCAGTGCGATAACGAAAAAGAGGAAGAACACGATGTCGGGGACACCTCGGACCAGCGAGATGTAGATCTTGCCCAGCCAGCTGACGGGCAAGAACCGCGACCGGGCTGCCATGGCACCGAGAAACCCGAATCCCAGCGCCACCGGTGCCGTGACGGCGAGCAGCAGAAGAACTTTCAGGAACGCCACGTAGAACGACATGTGCACGCCGGTCGTGAGGAAGCACGAAAACCAGCGGACGGTGTCCAGCGCGTTAGTGTCTGAGCAAAATGTGAACATCGGGCAAAATCCGGGGCCCGCGACCGGCGGACCCCGAAATATTGCTTATCAGAAGGTTTTCGCGCCTTCGCCGAACCATTTGGTGATCAGTTCGTTCAGCGTACCGTCTTCCTTCATTGACGAGATCGCCACGTTGAGTTTATCGCGCAATTCGCCGTCGCTTTCGCGCAGACCAATGCCGATCCCACCGCCCAGAGGCACGGGATCGCCGACGAACGACAATTCACCGCCGCTCGCCTCTACCAGCGGGACCAGATAGTCGTAGTCGGCAAAAACAGCATCAGCCTCACCGTTGCGAACTGCCGCCACGGTTTCTTCAGGCGTGGAAAATTCGACCAATGTGGCTCCACTTTCGGCAATGTGGCTGGCCTGTATAGTCGCGGTCTGGGCGGCGACGACAGCTGAAGTCACATCGATGCCTTCCGACGCGGCCACGTAGGCCGACGACACTGGCGGGAAGTAGTTTTGTGTGAAATCGATCACCTCATCGCGCTCTTTGGTGATCGACATGCCGGCGATGATCGCATCGTAATTGCCGGCCACCAGGTTCGGAATGATCGAATCCCAATCGTTCTTCAACCATGTGCAGTTCAGTTCCGCGCGCTTGCACAGCTCGTCGCCGACCTCCCGCTCGAAGCCGTCTACTTCGCCGGCGTCGTTGATGAAGTTATACGGAGGGTAGGCGCCCTCGGTGGCCATCCGCACCGTGTCCTGCGCCAAGGCGAAGCTGGTCGACAGGGCCAGTGCGGCCGTTGCAAGGATCAGTTTTTTCATCGTAGTTCTCCCATGTTAGCGCTTTTGTCAGGCCGCAACGGTCGCGCTCAGGAACTGTTGCAGGCGTTCGGTTTCAGGGCTGCCGAAAAGCGGGTCCGGCGGCCCCTGCTCTTCAATCTTGCCCTCATGAAGAAAGATAACGTGGTCGGAACAATCCGCCGCCAGACGCATGTCGTGGGTCACAAGGATCATTGTGCGGCCCTCGTCGGCCAAGGCCTTGATGACGCGGACGACCTCTTGCTCGAGTTCGGGGTCAAGCGCCGAGGTCGGCTCGTCGAAAAGCAGCGCCTTGGGTTCCATGCAGAGCGCGCGTGCTATGGCTGCCCGTTGCTGCTGGCCGCCCGACAGCATCGCCGGATAAGCGTCGGCCTTTTCAGCGATCCCGACTTTCTCGAGATAGGCGCGCGCTGATTTCTCGACTTCATGGCGATCGCGGCGCAGGACGGTGACGGGCGCTTCCATCACATTTTGCAGGATCGTCATATGTGCCCAAAGGTTGAACTGCTGGAACACCATCGAAAGGTTGGTGCGGATTCGGGTGACCTGAGTTTTGTCGGCAGGATGCCGTCCCATGCCTGAACCGCGCCACTTGATCGGCTCGCCTTCAAAGAGAATCTCGCCCTGCTGGCTGTCTTCGAGCAGGTTGGCGCAGCGCAGCAGCGTGGACTTGCCCGATCCCGAGGACCCGATCAGCGAAATCACGTGACCACGGGGTGCGACGAGGTCGACTCCCTTGAGAACCTCTAAAGCGCCATAGGCTTTGTGAAGGTCGCGAATTTCTATGACAGGTGGGTCAGTTTCTGTCACGCCAACAACTTTCTCATTCCCATTTCAGGGCCATGGCTGAATATCCGATTGCAGCGCTGTTTCAAATGCTGACCTAACGGCACCCTCTTTGCTGGCAGATCAGCCACCGTTTGAGGACACCGTCAGCGGATTCGGCACCGCAAGATATGCCAGTGCGGGGATGCGGATCAACCCTGTCAGTCCCAGAGCATCGATATGTTCCTGCGGCAGGCGGGTGATGGCGCTCTCGACTGCCGTGGCTATGAGCTGTGGGTCTTGCGTCCGGGCAGTGATCAGCGGCAGGCCTGGCGTAGGCGGAGTGCGCGCCACAATTCGCAGCAGTTCCGCGGTCTCGGGTCGACGTCGCTGGATCAGTCGCCAGGTTACCGCGTCGATCGCGGCAAGATCAGCGCGGCCATCGGCGACGGCCTCGGCGCTCAGACGATGGGCGCCGGTGCGCAGGGTATTGGTGAAACGGAAGCCGAGACCGGCCGCATGGTTCTGCGGGGCCGCCCAGCCAGACTGGCTGTGATCGTCATTATAGGCCAGCACCCCATCGCGGAATGCTGCAAGAGGACGTGGGTCATCGCGCCGCACAATGATCTGGCTGTAATAATAGCCGGGCGCTGTGTCCTGAAGACCGTAGTCCGGTGTGCCGATCAGGGCGACCGATCCGTGCAGACGGGTTCGGAACGGCATTCCGCAGGTCTGCGCCAAGACAAGCGCGGGATCCAGCCAAACGGCCCATGGATCTGTGCCCCGGTCCAGAGTCGCGGGGGCGGCAATGCCGGCTTCGGTCAGGTTCTCATGGATCAACGCCCAGAGCGCGTCATTTGACGCCGCGACTTCGGGCCAGTCATACATTGCCAGCGAGGCGATCATGACCCCGCGTCTTCGACCCGCTTGCGTGCCAGGTTCGAGTCCAGATCAGAGACGCCCAACAGGTCGGCCACCAATCGCAACTGCGCATCTTCCTCGTAGTCGCGCACCCCGTCGGCGAGAACAACGGACCAAAGCGCCTCGACCACGGCTTCGCGGTCCTCGTAGGGCACCGCGTCCTTGATCGCACGGGTAAATCGGACGCTGTCGGGCGCCTCCGATTCCAGTGTTTCGGCGTTGCTTCGCAGTGCTGTCGCCTCGAACGGCGAAAGCCGGTATCGCCTGATCAGGATGCGGTCGATGCGGTCAGCCTCGTTCGCGGCATAGTCGCCGTCCGAGCGGGCAACCCTGACAAGAAGCGCCGCGAGTGCCAGCCGGGCCTCGGGATCCGGAAGGGCCTGTGGCTGCGGTTGGGTTAGTCGTTTGAGAAGATCGGCAAACATGAAGTCTGATATAGGTCAGACGGAAGATGTGGCCAAGTGCCTGATGTTCGGCGCTGACGTTTGTTCGCTGTCTGAAGACTCGGCGTCCACCCCGGGCACGATGATCATGTCGATCTCGCAAAACCCGTTCAACAGATCGCGGGCGGCGACATTTTGCGGGTCTTCGAAGAGAGACAATGCGTCTGCGAAAGTTGGAAACTCGACCAGGACCGTACGCGTCTTTGCGGTGCCATAGGCGATTTCGCAATCCTCGCTTCGCACCAGAATCTTACCACCGATCCGATCAATCGCTTCGGCAGCATCTTCAACAAACATATCATATCTCGATCGATCCGTGACGTCGATATGCGCGATCCAGTAACCCTTTGCCATCTGCTCTCTCAACCCCTAGTTATCTGTGGCAGTTACTGATTCAACTGAGAGAAGGTCAATTGGGTTCCGAAGTCTGGCGAACTTAAACCAGACGCGACATTTCCATCGCCGCGCGGATAAAGTCGCGGAACAAGGGCGCAGGCGCGAAGGGTTTTGATTTCAACTCGGGGTGAAACTGCACGCCGATGAACCACGGGTGATCCTTCCACTCGACGATCTCGGGCAAACGACCGTCCGGAGACATTCCCGAAAACACCAGGCCGCATTTTTCAAGCTTGTCGCGATATTGGATGTCGACTTCGTAGCGATGCCGGTGGCGTTCCTCGATCTCGGTCGTTTCGTAAATCTCGGCCACCTTGGAATCGTCCTTCAGAACCGCCGAGTAGGCCCCCAGCCGCATCGTGCCGCCCTTGTCGTCGTCAATCTTTCTGGCGACGGTGTGGTTGCCTTGCACCCATTCCTTGAGGTGGTAAACCACTGGCGTAAAACGTTTTCCGCCTGATTCGTAATCGAATTCCTCGGACCCTGCATCGGGTAGTCCGGCAAGGTTGCGCGCCGCTTCGATCACGGCCATCTGCATGCCCAGGCAAATCCCCAGATAAGGGATGTTGCGTTCGCGGGCGAATT
>JBBKVT010000454.1:0-3604 GCA_037968535.1 Paracoccaceae bacterium | reverse complement strand
CAATCACGGGCCGCGCTGCAGCATCTCGATCTAGTAGCCAAGGTCGGCTCTGGGCCGGAAGCCGACCTAGTCAGAAAGGGCGGAAACCGGTCGTTCGCTGCAACCGTGAAAAAACAGGCAACCTCCCATCGAAGCGGACCTTCAGTTTGGCTATCCTCTAACAAGTCATTGCCTATGCCGCCGGCCAGCCCCAGAAACCATCGTCCCGATAGACCGAAGACCAATCATGCCCTAACATCCAAATTGGACCACCCGGGTGGAGCTGATCAGGGGTTAACCATGGAGGGGCAAGAGCTATCGCTTGGTGCTTGCACGTTTGATCTTTCGGATATGACCTTGCGCAGCGCGTCCGGCACTCGTGTTCCACTGCGGACGCAGTCCATGCGCGTATTGGCGGAGCTCGCACGCGCACACGGCGAGGTCGTTTCTCGCGATACTCTAACTGCGTCTGTCTGGCGAGGCATAGCTGTCACCGACGACAGCCTCGCACAATGCATCAAGGATATTCGTTCCGCGCTGTCAGACAACGAACACCAGATTGTCAAAACGGTCGTGGGACTAGGGTTCACTTTGATCGCGCGACCTGGATCAAAGGAAGCGGCTTCACTACCGAAGATCTTCGTCGAGCGTTTCCGGACAACGGGTGGTACCGCCGAGGCCGAGGAACTGACTGAAGCGCTTTTTGAGGAACTGGTGATCCGGCTTTCACCAAGGGTTGGCGTGATTGTCCTGACCGAAGGAGCGCACCGGCTTAGCGCGCACTACATCATCGGGGGGCGCGCGACTGTTCAGAGTGAGGCTGCGCGTGTGTTTGTAAAGATCGAACGCGGGGAGTCAGGCGAAGAAATCTTCGCGGGCACCGACCAAGCCGCTGACGGAGATATCTGGAACCTGGCTGGTCGGGTAGCAGATAGGATTGCGGCGCTTCTGCGCGTACACATGATCGTTAACGACGGAGCGAAGAACGCCAGCCGCGACGATGCCGAGCTTTCTGTGCAGGAACTTTTAGACAAAGCACTGTGGCACATGAGTCGGTTCCGGCGCGAGAATTGGATCGCGGCGCGAATGGCAATTACGGCGGCGGTGTCACTTGCACCTGAAAACCCGATAGCACTAGCGATGCTGGCCTCGATGCATACCCAAATGATCCCGCTAATTCCATTTGCGGAGTTGCCTGAGGATTTTGACACAGCGATGGAATTGTCCGAGCGGGCTATCGAGCTTGGCCAGACTATCGACTATGTTCTGCGAACGCGAGGTAATTTGCGCCTATGGTGTCTGGGCGACCACGAGGGCGCTCGACTTGATTGTAATCGTGCGCTCAAAATAAACCCCGTTTTTCATCTTGCCCATTTGACAATTGCAACTAGCGAAATCTTCTCAGGTGAGTTTAGGGCGGGGGAAAAACGCCTGCAAGAAATGATGCAGCGCGCGCCGGAAGATACGCAGAACCCGCTTTATCTTTCGCTCATCGCTTTGGCACGACTACTCGACGGGCGTACGGCAGAGGCTGTGGCGGCGGCACGCGAAGGTTACGAGCTTAATCCACATGGTTCATGGAATGCGCTGGTCTACGCAGCAACCGTGGGCGCGACATCTAACGAGCGCTCTGCAGCGGTAGAAAAAATGGTGAACGAAATTGAACTTTCTGCCGACCACTTCAGGGATTTGCCCATTTCAGATTCCAGACACGTTGAGGCGCTTGTCGTTTGGGCAAAGAATGCGGGAGTAGCCTGCTGAACGAGCGCGCCCCGGTATTTCCTACAGGGACGCGTGGCCAGTTAGCTTGTGCAATAATTGCAGGGTGCCGGGGTCAAAAACGGCAGCCGCTGCTCAAGTGCGAGACCAGAGAGGCCCGATGCGGTCCAGTCGGCTTGAAGCAAGTAGAGCTCTTCGGGCACGCGGTGCATCGCGAAAAAATAGGCCTCGATAAAGCCCTCGTCCGGCGCCTCTACGACGAGGTAGGTGGCACCGCCATGTTCGAAGACATCGATCTCCACTATTTTCAGGGTATCGAGCAGCTCGGCGCTTGCTCCGTGGAAGGGTGCATCGACCCTAGCAACATATTGGTCGGCTGAGGCAGCAGCAGCGACAAAACATGCGGCAATGATCGTGACTGGGAGGGAAATACGCTTCATGATGTTCTCCTTGCGAACTTCCCGAGCGGGTTGCCCGGAATGAAACAGTTTTCGCAGATGTCAGTTAACCGCGCAGGATATCCGCCTGAAATTGAGACGAAATCATCTGAAAAGTCCGCTACGCTGTTACCAAATGCGAAAATGCGCGTCGAATTTTGGACCAAAAAACCAACATTTCGTATTGCCAGCGGCGAATGCAGAAATGCGGAACTTGCTCAAGTTGTGCCGATTGCGCGGCCCAGATAGTAGCATCATAAGTACGCGAGGTCCGCATCGCAGCCGTCGAAATGGCCCAAATGCTGAGTGTCGCACGAACGGCCGCTTTTGATAGCGTGCCGGCGAAATTCCGAAGGTCGGCTCTGGGCCGCTAGTGACGAATGCCGCGCCATGCACAGATCGACAGGAAGGGCGGATTCCGGACCTCCGCTGCGCTCCACACCTAAGAGTCTGATTCAAAACTATCCCTGCATTTTCATGCCCTTGCGAGATGGCGGGTGACGCGTCGAATGTGGGCGATGGTGACCCAGGCCTCTGCGCTGGCGATGGATTTTTCCCAATCCTTTGACAGGCGGCGGCATCGCCCCAGCCATGCAAGGGTGCGCTCGACCACCCATCGGCGGGGCAGAACTTCGAAGCCGTTGGAGGTATCGGAGCGTTTGACGATCTGGACGGTCCAGCGTCCGATGGCTTTCAACGCATCGCGCAGTTTGGGGCCTGCATAACCGCCGTCCGCAAAGATATGGCGCAGCATGGGGTAGCGCGATGTGACAGCTCTCAGCACATCCGGCGCGCCGTCACGATCCTGAATCCCAGCGCTGTGGACCTCAAGCCCGACGAGCAATCCGGTCGTGTCAGTGACGATATGGCGCTTGCGTCCCTTGACCCTCTTTCCGGCATCATATCCGCTAACCCCGCCACTTTCCGTGGTTTTTACACTCTGGCTGTCGATGATCCCGGCTGTCGGCTGGGCGTGTCGCCCCTCCGCCAGACGCGCGGCCTCGACAAGCGCGCGGTTCATCTCATCCAGCAGACCGTCATTGCGCCACGCGTAGAAATAGCCACGAACTGTGGAAACTGGCGGAAAGTCGTTGGGCAACATGCGCCATTGGCACCCGGTCGTCGCGACGTAGAGGATCGCGTCGAACACATCACGCAAACGCGTCGTGCGAGGGCGGCCCGTTGTCTTGGGGGGCGGCATCAAAGGCGCGATCAATGCCCATTCGGCGTCGGTCAGATCGCTTGCATACTTGCCGCCCACTCGGGCATGTTGGCGTCGGGTGAGTTCGGTCCAGGCCATTGGGGTCTCCGTTCAGCTTTGCAACCGAACAGAATCACAACCTGCTGAACTCGCTCAATTAGTTTCAAATCGGGCTCTCAGATGTCCATGCGATCCACACCAACGACGAAGAGACGCGTCTCTACTGAAAGCTTACGTGCGACCTGATTGTGTTTCCGCGTGATTGCAT
>JBBKVT010000453.1:0-9919 GCA_037968535.1 Paracoccaceae bacterium | reverse complement strand
GTTCCAGGCCCTGAAACTCTGCCCCGAAGCTGTCGTCGTGAAACCCCGGATGGCCGCCTACGTCGAAGCCTCCCGCGCGATCCGCGCGATGATGGATGAACTCACCCCGTCGATCGAACCGCTCTCCCTCGACGAAGCGTTCCTCGACCTGTCCGGCACCCACCGCCTCCACCACGCCCCGCCAGCCCTGATGCTGGCCAAGCTGACGAAACGGATGCAGACCGAACTCGGCCTCACCGGTTCGATCGGCCTGAGCCACAACAAGTTCCTCGCCAAAGTCGCCTCCGACCTCGACAAACCCCGCGGCTTCTCGGTGATCGGGCTGGCAGAAACCGCCACCTTCCTGCATGACAAACCGGTGCGCCTGATCTGGGGCGTCGGCCAGGCAACCCAGTCAGCGCTCGACAAGGTCGGCATCCGCACCTTCGCCGACCTGCTGCGCTGGGAACGCAAGGACCTCAACGCCCGCTTCGGCACAATGGGAGACCGCCTCTGGCACCTCGCCCGCGGCCAGGACCGCCGCCGCGTCTCGGCCCACGCGCCGATGAAATCGATCTCGAACGAAACCACCTTCTTCGACGACACCTCCGACCCCGACATCCTCGACGGCCACATCTGGCGGCTGGCCGAAAAAGTCTCGGACCGCGCCAAGGCCCGCAACCTCGCAGGTCGGGTGGTGACCCTGAAATTGAAACGCGCCAACCATTCGCTGCTGACCCGCCGCATCAGCCTGCACGACCCGACTCAAATCGCCGACCGCATCTACCGCACCGCCCGCAGCCTGTTCGACCAGCTCGGGGCCAGCGGCCCCTACCGGCTGATCGGCGTCGGCCTGTCGGACATCACGGCGGGCTCTACAGCCGACCTCTCGGGCGACTTTCTTGACCCCGACGCCGCCCGCCGCAGCGCGACCGAACGTGCCGCGGACCAGATCCGGGCGAAATTCGGCCCCGACGCGATCCTCAAGGGCCGTGCCATGCGCTGATATCTTCTTGATGAAAATATCCCCGCGCGGAGCGCACCGCGACGCGGGCAAAGCCCGCGGCGCAATCTCTATTCCGCAGCCAGCGGAATTTCCCGGCTGCCGATCTGTGCCAACATGATCACCACCTCTGCGATCACGTCCCGAAAATCCGCAAAGCCCGCATGAGGTTCGATCAGCACTTCATCCATGTAAAGCGCCCGGTCAATCTCGACCTGCACGACGTGCTGCTGCCGCGAAGGTCGGCCATAGTGCTGCGTCGTGTAGGCACCCGCAAACGGCGCGTTCCGGGTCACGTTCAGCCCGACCGAGGCGAAGGCCGCCTCTACCTGCTCGACCACATCGCTGTCGGCCGCCGCGCCAAATCGATCTCCCAGAACGATGTCGGGCCGCGGGCCGCGTCCGTGGCAAATTGAATCGATCGCCTCGTGCGGCATTGAATGACAATCCAGCAAGATCGCCTCCCCGAACCGCGCATTTGCCTGATCCAGCAGCGACTGTAGTTCTGCGTGATAGGGATGCCAGTAGATGCGCAACCGCTCTTCGGCCTCGTGACGACTAAGCTTGCCCCGATAGATCGAGCGTCCGTTGGCCACCACCCGCGGCACCACGCCAAGACCGGAACTGACGCGCGGATTATGTGTCACCCGGCGCACATCCTCGATCAGCGCCGGGTCCAGTTCATCCGCCGAGCGGTTGAGATCGATGAAGGCCCGGGGCGCGCGCGCTGCCAGAAGCGGGGCACCATTGTGCGGCGCGGTCGCAAACAATTGATCGACAAACGCATCCTCCGAGGTCCGGATCGCGCGCTCATCCAGGACCGAGGCGCGCAGAAACGCAGCCGGATAATCCCGTCCGCTGTGCGGAGAGGCGAAAACCACGCTCGTAGTCCAGGTTTCCGGCATATGCAGTTGGAACGACACGGGCTCGGCTCTCCTTCACATGTCATAGACTATAAGCGGATTCTTTATGTTGCCAAAAGCCCTTGAAAGCCCAACCGACTCCTTTTATAGACCTGCGAACCGACGCGGCTTCTCCCGCGTCTTGTTGTTTTGGGATCGCTCCCATCGGACGGACAGGGGATAATGCGACGTTCGGGTGTATAGCTCAGCGGTAGAGCACTTCGTTGACATCGAAGGGGTCACAAGTTCGAACCTTGTTACGCCCACCACCGCTCCGGCAACGGGGCAGAACAGTTTTGGCGCCCAGCGCCGCATGAAGAGGAGAGGACCATGAAGGTCAGAAACTCGCTCCGCTCGCTCAAGAGCCGGCACCGCGATTGCCGTATCGTGCGCCGCAAGGGCCGCGTATACGTTATCAACAAGACCCAGCGTCGCTTCAAGGCCCGCCAGGGCTGATCAGGTCGATGCTTGGACGAACACAAAGGCCGCTGGTCATTCGGCGGCCTTTCTGCATTCGGCAACCGTCAGCTTGAATAGTTCCGCAGATCGTCGATCACCTTGCCATCGTTCGGCAACGATCCCGGCGCGACGATCTCGACACTGCCCTTCAGTTTCATGACTTCGGACACGCTCGCCTGATAGGCGCCCAGATCGCCGCCTTCGGCCTCGATCTGCACGGTCATTGCATCCGCCTCGCCGTCGCGCGTCGCGATCACACGCGCCTTGAAGATCTCGGGATGCCGCGCCACCAGTTCGGCCACCTGTTCTGGCCGCACGAACATGCCCTTGATCTTCGTGGTCTGATCCGCGCGCCCCATCCAGCCCTTGATCCGGATGTTGGTGCGCCCGCAAGGACTGATCCCCGGCAGCACCGCGCTCAGATCTCCGGTGGCAAACCGGATCAGCGGATAGTCAGGGTTCAGCGTGGTGACGACAACCTCGCCCACTTCGCCCTCAAACACCGGATCGCCGGTGCCGGGGCGCACGATCTCGACGATCACGCCCTCATCCACGATCAGACCTTCCTGCGCCTCGCTTTCATAGGCGATATTGCCCAGATCGGCGGTCGCGTAGTTCTGCAGACACAGGATGCCCCTATCTGCATATTCCTGCCGCAGCGTCGGAAACAGCGCCCCGCCGCCAACAGCGGCCTTGGTTATCTTCAGCGCCACTCCCATCGCTTCAGCCTTGTTCAATATGACTTTCAGGTAATCCGGCGTCCCGGCATAGGCAGTGGACCCGACATCATGCGCCGCGCGCACCTGCATCTCGGTCTGCCCGGTGCCCGCAGGCAGAACCGTGGCCCCGACCGCCCGCGCGCCGTTCTCAAAGATCATGCCTGCTGGGGTCAGGTGATAGGAAAAGCAGTTTTGCACCACGTCGTCCCTGCCGATCCCACATGAATGCAGGAACCGTCCGATCCGCCACCAGTCGGCCCCGGTGCGCCCCGGCTCGTAAATCGGCCCCGGCGACTGGAACACATGTTCCATCTCGGCAACGCCTCGCGTCGTGAAACCGCCGAACGGCGGCTGCCGCTTCTGCGCCGCGCCCAGGTCGGATTTCCGCAGCACCGGCAGCTTCGCCAACGCCTCGACACTGGTCAACTCTTCGGCCCTGACACCCTGCAAATGAGCTGCCAATCCGGGCGCGAGCTCGATAGCCCTTACAACCAGAGCGGGCAGTTTTTCGCTCAAATCCGCCGCGCGCTCATCGGCGCTGCGGGTTTCGAGGGCATCGTAGTATCCAGCCATTACAAGTCCTTTTCGATTCTGCGGCCCTGCGACAGACCGTCGCCAAACCGTTGTATACCATTGTTCACAACCACATGCGTCGCTATCGCTGATGCATCATTTCTTGAAGAGCATGTTGCCCCATGACGGAAATTGCCGAAACCCGCCAGATCAACCTGACCCCGCCCCAGATCGACGCGCGCATCATCTTTCACGACGCGACCGAAATCATCGAGGCGGATTTCTCTGACCTCCACTTGACGACCCAGTCCGAGGTCAACGCCTTCTACGACCGGGTCGAGGACCGCATCGCCGCGTCCGGCCATGACCAGTGGTTCTTCGCCGTCAACTACTCCAATGCCCGCATCGACCCCGACGCCTGGTTCGCCTTCGCCCGCCGCGGCAAGACCCTGAACATGGCGCATTCGATGGGCTCGGTCCGCTTCGACGCATCCGAAGAAACCCGTCGCCAGATCGAGAACGCCGCCGGAACCGAATCCTTCGACCCCAACCTCTTCGCCAGCCGCGCCGAGGCGTTCGAGCGGCTCAAATCACTGCCCTCGCAGCGTGTCCACCGCACCGAATACAAGCCCAATTACACCACCGCCGATTTCGCCCCCCGCATCACGTTCCGGCCACAGGACGAGATCATGGAGGTCGATTTCCACAATTTCACCTTCCACCATTCCCGCGACGTCAACGACTTCTACGATCATATCGAAAAGCGGATCCTCGAAACCGGCCGCAAATGGTATTTCCTGATCAACTACAACGCGTGCCAGATCATGCCAGAGGCTTGGGTTCACTACGCCCGCCGCGGCAAGGCGCTGAACATCGGCGCATCGCTGGGCACCGTGCGCTATGCGACCGGCTCGGAAACCGAAGCCGAGATTCGCCAGCGCGCGCAATCCCAGGATTTCCGCCCCAACATCCGCAACACCCGCGCCGAGGCGCTGGCCCGGATCGCCGAGATGATGGCCGAATCCGCCACCGCCTGACGCCACGCTCACGCCCGGTAAACGACGCGCCCGCCGCAGATCGTCATCGCCACGTCCAGCCCGTCGATATCCTCTGGCGCGACTGCCTCGATATCGCCGTTCAGCAAGACCAGATCGGCCAGATAGCCGTTGCGCAGCATCCCCTTGCGATCTTCCGTGTGCTCGGCATAGGCGCCGCCAACCGTGTAGGCCGCCAGCGTTGACATCAGCCCGATCCTTTCATCCTGTAGACCGTCTGCCCAAGGTTGCCGCGTCACCGCCGCCTTGATTCCGCGCAGCACCGAAACGTCCGACACCGGCCAGTCCGAAGCAAACGCCAGTTTCGCCCCCGCCTCTGCCAAGGTCCGCCAGCGATAGGCATCGGCCCATCGCGCCCGACCGATCCGGGTTCGCGTGGGTTCTGCCGGAAAGTCCATCGCACCCGGTGGATGCGGTGGCTGGACCGATCCGATAATCCCCAACTCGCCCAGCCTCGGCACGTCACCCGGATCAATCAGTTCGATATGCTCGATCCGGTGCCGAGAGTCGCGCGGCCCGTTCGCCTTGCGCGCCGCCTCATAGCCATCGACCACCACATGCACCGCACCGTCGCCAATCGCATGCACCGAGATCTGCAAGCCGCGCCGGTCCGCCTCCACCGCGATCTCGGCAAACCGATCCGGCGCAAACAACGGCTCGCTTCGCCATCCCGGCTGGTCGGCATAATCGTTCAGCATGAAGGCGGTGCCGCTGTCGATCACCCCGTCCATGAACATCTTCACGAAGCCCGAGGTCAGCCAGTCACCGCCCCAATCCGCCGCCATCCGGCTGGCCTTGTCCAGCGCGTCCAATTCCATGAACGGCTTGAAATGAAACGCCACCTTGACGCGCGCCGTCAGCCCCCCCTCGTCCTGCAACACGCGCAGCAACTCCAGCGTATAAAGATTGCCGTCCATGTTGACCGCCGAGGTCACCCCGTGCCGCGCCAGATGCGCCAGCCCGCGCGCCATCATCGCCCGGTCGGCGGCGCGTTCGGCCGGTGTCGGCGCCGGGTCCGGCTCGCCGCCTGTCCGCAACCCCAGCGTCACCCGCTGTTCACCGGACAGGGCGACCACCGGCGTATAGGCGGCAGGCTCGCGCAACTCGCCCGCAGCCAACCCATCAGCGCCCATCACCACCTCGCTGCCGGTGCCGCAATCCTTGCCATGCAGAATACCCGCCGCCGTCAGCGCGGCGGTATTAGCCCAGACCGTGTGATGATCCGCCGCCGTCATCGCGAACGGCCGGTCAGTCAGGATCGCGTCCAGATCGTGCCTCGTCGCGGGCCGCCCGAAAATCTCGTAATCCGCCCCCTGCGCCATCAACAAGGGCCGCTCTGGATGCGCCGCCGCAAATTCGCGGACCGCCGCGCCGACAGCCTCGATCCCCCGTATCCCGCCCAGTTGCAGATGCGCCAGTTCCGCGCCCCCCATGAACAGGTGCAAATGACTTTCGACGAAACCCGGCAGCAGCGTCGCGCCCCCGGCGTCGATCACTTCCGTCCCCGGCCCGGCCAAAGCGCGAATATCGCCGTCGGATCCCACGGCCAGTATGCGGCCATCGCCAACCGCGACGGCAGAGGCGCGTGGCGCGGCCTCATCCATCGTCAAGACAGAAGCATTCACCACGATCAGATCGGCAGTCATGAAAGGCTCCACCAGCGGTCAAAGAGTCAGGCCAGCCAGCGCTTGCGCCGCCGGTAGCTGCGGACATCGCGAAAGCTCTTGCGACCCTCGTCCGAGACACCAAGATAGAACTCTTTCACATCCTGGTTCTCGCGCAGATCGGCGGCTGGCCCGTCCATCACGACGCGGCCCGATTCAAGGATGAAGCCGTAATGCGCAAAACGCAGTGCGACGTTGGTGTTCTGTTCCGCCAGAAGAAAGCTGACGGCTTCCTTCTCATTCAGGTCCTTCACGATCCCGAAAATCTCTTCCACCAACTGCGGCGCCAATCCCATGCTGGGCTCATCCAGCAGGATCGTCTCGGGCCGGCTCATCAATGCACGACCGATCGCCACCATCTGCTGTTCACCGCCAGATGTATATCCCGCCTGCGACCGCCGCCGTTCCTTCAACCGCGGGAAATAGGTGTAAACAAGCGCCAGATCGGCCTCGACCGCGCCGCGTCCGTCGCGCCGCGTATAGGCGCCGGTCATCAGGTTTTCCTCGACGGTCAGATGCTCGAAGCAATGCCGCCCTTCCATGACCTGAATGACACCCTTCTTGACCAGTTCGGACGGGCTGGAATTCTGCACCCGCTCGCCGCGATACAGTATCGACCCCTTGGTCACCTCGCCGCGCTCGGAATGCAACAGGTTCGAAATCGCCTTCAACGTCGTGGTCTTGCCCGCCCCGTTGCCACCCAGAAGCGCCGTAATCCCGCCCTTTGGTACCGACAGGCTGACGCCCTTCAGCACCAGAATGACGTGGTTGTAGATCACCTCGATATTGTTGACCTCAAGCAGCGCCTCGTCGGTCTTGGGGGAATCCAGCATCATGGTTTCTTCTGTTTGAAAATACTCAAATCCCCGGCCAGCCAAAGGGCCAGCCGGGGATGGTTTCGCCTAGTTACAGCGTTCCACGATTCCGGCTTCGGCGGCGTAGGCAGCCGAATCCTCCAGCACCAGCGGATCGATGATCTCCTTGTCCGACTCGATATAATCGGTGATCACGTTCCACTTGCCCGCGGCGGCATCCCATTGCTGGACGATGCCCAGACCAGACCCGCCGTGATTCTCGCAGCTCACGTCGAACTGGGGTCCGAAGTTCGGCAGACCGAGTTCTTCCATCTTCGCCGCGTCGATCGACAGCGCCTCCATGCCGTCACGCATCTGCGATGCGTTGATCGCCGTGACGCCGGACAACTCCTGCGCCTTCTTCGCCGCCTCGACCGCCAGCATCGCGGCATACATGCCACGGTTATACAGGACCGAGCCCGCCTGATCGCCCGCACCAGCCGCCATGCCCTTGTCGTAGACATGGGTCTTGAGGTCAGCATAGATCGGGAAATCCGCCCCCGGCATATGCATATTCAGCGCCTTGTAGCCGTTGGCACCTTCGCCCACCGGGATCACGTCATTCTCGGAACCCGACCACCAGATGCCGATGAAATGGTCCATCGGATACCTGATGTTCGCGGCTTCCTGAATCGCGACCTGGTTCATCACGCCCCAGCCCCACATCAGCACGTAATCCGGCTTGTCGCGACGGATCTGCAGCCACTGGGATTTCTGTTCCTGACCCGGATGGTCCACCGGCATCTCAATGAACTCGAAGCCATGCTTCTTCGACAGTTCCTGAAGCGTGCGGATCGGCTCTTTGCCATAGGCAGAGTTGTGATAGACCAGCGCGATCTTCTTGCCGTTCAGATCACCGCCTTCCTGATCGAGGATGTGCTTGACCGCGATGCTCGCGCCGTCCCAGTAGTTTGCCGGATAATTGAATATCCACTCGAACACCTTGCCGTTCTTGGCGCTCGTCCGGCCATAGCCCATCGAATGCACCGGAATGCCATCAGCGCTGGCCTTCGGAATTATCTGATAGGTGATGCCCGTGGACAGCGGCTGGTAGATCAGCGCGCCTTCGCCTTTCGTGGCCTCGTAACACTCCACACCCTTTTCGGTATTATAGCCGGTCTCGCATTCGATCATGTTGATCTTCTCGCCGCCGATCCCGCCATCACGCTCGTTGATCAGCGTGAAGTAATCCGCATAGCCATCCGCAAAGGGTATCCCGTTCGCGGCATATGGCCCGGTCCGGTAGCTCAGCGACGGGAACGTCAGGTCCGCCAGCGCCGGGGCCGCGGCCATCACGCCCGCCACCACCATGGTTGCCAGTTTCAGTTTCATCGGTTGATTTCCTCCCTTGGTTAATATCGATAGTCCTTCCGCCCGACCCTAATGCGGGAACGGCCAAAGTCGCAGTTTTTCCTTCGTCAGCCGCCACAGCTGCGCCAGCCCGTGCGGTTCCACGATCAGGAACCCGACGATCAGCCCGCCAACGATCATCAATTCGATATGCGCCGCCAGATCAGTGGCCCAGCCCAACTGCCCCACCAGAATGTTCTTCAGCAGAACCGGTAGCAACACCATGAACGCTGCCCCCGCGAACGACCCGAAGATCGAGCCCAGCCCGCCAATGATGATCATGAACAGGATCAGGAACGATTTCGAGATCCCGAACGCCTCGCCAACCTCGGCCGCCCCCAGATAGACGCTGAAGAACAGCGCCCCCGCCACGCCAATAAAGAACGACGACACCGCAAAGGCCGACAGTTTCGCGGTCAGCGGGTTCACCCCGATGATCTCGGCGGCAATATCCATATCCCGGATCGCCATCCAGCGCCGCCCGACCGACCCCCGCGTTAGATTCCGTGCAAGCCAGGCCAGAAGAACCGCGATGATCAGACAGAACATGTACTTCGCCCAGGCATCGGTATTCGGCCCAGTCACAATGATCCCCAGCACCGTCCGCTCGGGACTGCTAATCTGGCCAGACGCCGAGTAATTGTAAAACCACGGCACCTTGTTGAACAGCCACACCAGAAAGAACTGCGCCGCCAGCGTCGCCACCGCCAGATAGAACCCCTTGATCCGCAACGACGGCAAACCAAAAATCACGCCCACCCCGGCGGTAATCGCCCCCGCGATCAGAACATGGAAAAAGATGCTGACATCGGGAAAAGAGGTCATCAGCTTGTAGCAGGCATAGGCCCCCACCGCCATGAACCCACCGGTGCCGAGGCTGACCTGCCCGCAATAGCCGGTCAGAATGTTCAGCCCTAAGGCCGCAATCGCATAGATCAGGAACGGCACGAATACCGCATTCGCCCAGTAGTCGTTGATCAGGAACGGCACGACCAGAAACGCCACGGCGAGGATCACATAATAGCCCCAGCGATCGAACTTGATCGGAAAGGTCTGGCCGTCCTTCTCATAGGTCGTGCTGAAATCACCGGCTTCGCGGTAGAGCATCACCCGAACTCCTTCGCATCGCCGGGAAAATCATCGCCCTGCGGTCCAACCAGACAGAACCGATGCCCGGTGGGCGCTTCCATCACGATCCAGGTCTTGATCCGCGCGATCTCCTTCGCGCCGAGCGCCTTCAGCCGTTCGCATTCAGCCTCCATGTCATTGGTCTCGATATCCAGATGCACCCGCGGCTCGTGATCCACTGCCTGCAACAAAACCTTCGGCATCCCGGTATGATCGTCGAAATTGGCGTATTTCCGGCTTTCACCGATCTCGCCGTCCTTACCCAACATCGCAGACCAGAACGCCACCGCCTC
>JBBKVT010000452.1:0-7766 GCA_037968535.1 Paracoccaceae bacterium | reverse complement strand
AGATCTGGCGGCTGGAGGCGGCGCAAGGGGTCAATGCCGGTCAGCTGGGTGTGGTCGATGCCTCGACCCTCGCGGCCGAACGCAAGTTCCGCTCGATGGCGGTGTCGGAATGAGACGGGACAGGTCAGGTTGGGTGGCGGCTGTGGCTGTGGCTGGGGCTGTGGTCACGGGACTGCTCACTGGCGCTGCTGGCCAGGCGGCGAAGCTCGAACTGGCGCAGAATTCGGCCACCGAAGGTGCCGACGCGAAGTCGCCGTTTTCTGCCATGTCAGTTGGCGAAGTAGACGCGGAAGAGTGCAAATCGCCCCGTCCACCAAGAGACTTGGCCCCGTCCGCCTATATCCGGAACGGCCATGTCGCCATTCGCCGGATCATGGCCGCAGAACAATGGCAGGAGACCAAGTCCTGCGAGTGCATTGTTAGCGACATTTCCTGGGAAGACGTAGTCAAAGAGGCAGAAAATTACGTGACTTCAGATAGTTCGCGCCTGCCTTTTGATGTCGTTGCTCTCAACGAACAGGCTGATGAATTGGAAGCGAAACGCACGGAGGCCTGTACAGAGTAATGGGGATTATTCGGGATATCCTGTCTCAAGTCGACGACGCTGTGAACATGGTTGCAGAAGACGGTTTTATGGCCTCTGCAGCTGAGGTTGGAGACGTGATATCCATCGGCTCGGCGGTCCTGCTGATTATTCTTGGCATCAATGTCGTGATGCAGCTTCGACCAATGACCTTCGGCAGCGCCACCGCGTTCGGAATCAAGATCACCCTCATCGGGATATTCGCCCAAAGCTGGGACAACTTCTCTGTGATCTATGCAATTGTCACCGATGTCCCAGAAGCAATTGGAGCTTCAATTCTTGCGCTGACCGACTCTGGGACCGAGGCCGGCGTCTATGAAAGCCTCGACCGCATGGTCGCCCGGATCACCGCCTATGGCGACACGATCGGCGATGAGGCGGGCTGGGTCTTTGGCGCGGTGCTGGGTGCGATCTTCTTCGTGCTCTCCGCCCTCTTCGCGGCCGTGACCGCCGGGATCATCGCGTTTGCAAGGATCGTCTTCACGCTGATGATCGTCATTGCCCCCTTCATGATCCTGGCCTCGCTCTTCAAACCCACGCAATCGCTCTTCGAGGCCTGGAGCCGGGCCACGATCGGCTATGCTCTGATGCCGGTTGCTGCAGCCGGGGCTGCCGGGATCATCGTCGCGATTGCCGAGGCCATCGGCGACGCCTCGGCCGATCCCGCCGATGTCGATACTGTCAGTCTGATCCTGCCCTTCCTGGTCATCCTGATCCTGAGTGCCGGGATCATGGCCTCGGTCCCGTTCATTGCCTCGAACCTCACCGGCGTCATGGGGATCGCCTCGAACGCGACCGGCCTGACCGGCCTTGCCCGGCGCGGCATGGTCAATGCCGGCGATTACGGCGTGGGCGGTGCCGGTCGGGCGCTGACCGGCAAGACGCCCCATGAGCTGCGGCAGGGCGTGAGCGGCACGCTGACCAGAACCGGACAGAGCGTCCGACAAACGCCGGGGGCGATCCTTGCCGCCACCAAATCCTTGCGCAGGAGTTGAGTCTGGATGGGGTGCCTATGAGCGAGGATCGGGACGCATTCGAGGCCGACATGATCTTCGGACCGCGGCGGCGCGAGCGATACGCCTATCTCATCGCCGCCGCAGGCGTCATCGTCGGGCTTGTCGGATTTGCTGGTGCCGTCTCGCTCTTCCCGCTCAAATCCGTCGAGACCTTCGTCGTCGTGGTCGACAAGCAGACCGGCGAGATGGACCGGGTTGCGGCTGTCGAGGCGCTTACCCTGGATGAAAGCGATGCCATCATCCAGGCCAGTCTGGTCGCTTACGTCGATGATCGCGAGACCTTCGATCTGACCGACAGCGCGCCCCGGATCAATGCGGTCCTCAATCGCTCGGATGGCGATGCCGCCCGCAGCTTGCGCGATCTCTGGACCGCCTCGAATGAGGATTACCCGATCACGGTCTATGGCCGGGACGCCCGGATCGAGGTGGTGATCAAATCGGTCAACCAGATCGAGCCCGGGGTGGCCCAGGTCCGCTTCACCCGGACCCTGCGCCGCCCGCGCGACACCCGCCGTGTGACCCAGTCCTATGTCGCCACGGTCCGCTACGCCTTCCGCCCGGAAACCCGGCAACGGCTGCAACAGGTCTGGGCCAATCCGCTCGGCTTCGTGGTGACCTCCTACCGCGTCGATGCCGAAACCCTGGAGACCGAATGATGAGGCGCCTGGTGCTTTGCAGTCTTCTGGCGATCGGCCTGGTCTCGCCTGCCCTGCCCGCCTCGACCCCGTCCGGCGGGTCGCTCGACATTCGGATCCGGACCGCCACTTACAATGAGAACCAGGTCTTCACCATCGAGACCGACTTGCGCCATTCGACGACGATCCATTTTGGCGCCGGCGAGCGGTTCGATGCGGTCATTGTCGGGGATACCGAAAGCTTCCAGGTCGATCCGATCACCGAGCTCGGCAATGTGCTGACGATCAAGCCGCATGTGGCGGGCGCCTCGACCAACATGACCGTCCTGACCAACCGCCGGCGCTATTCCTTTGATCTGCGCGAGGGCCGGATCGCCGGGCAGAGCGGCATGTTTTTCGAGGTGCGGTTCCGCTATCCCGAAGACGCGCGGCGCGCGCCCGGCACAGCGCAGGCCAAGGGGTTTCAGGCGCCGAAGACCTATGCCGACAAGATCTCGGGCGGCGGCGATTTCCGGCCCGCATCGATCTATGATGACGGGCGTTATACCTATTTCAGCTTTGCCGAAGGCATGCGTCAGCCCGCGATCTTCAAGGTCTCGGAAGATGGCCGCGAACGCACGGTCAACTGGACCCAACAGGGCGATACGGTGCGGGTGCTGGGTGTGAACCCCTACTGGACCCTGCGGCTCGGCGAGGCGGCGATCTGCGTCTGGCGCGACACCGCCGCGATCTCTGTGAGGAACTGAGCGTGGCCGAGCCAGATCCCCCGGACCTTCAGCAACGTCTCGACAGGTTCAGTGCCGGGAAACGGGCAAAGCCCAAAGGCTCCCGCTTCGGCATCGGCGCAATGGCCCTCTTGCTGGGTCTGACGGGCGGCGCGGTGGCCTGGCTCTTGGCCAGCAACCTGCAGCAGACGGAACCCGGATTGCAGACCTCCGATGTCGAGGCCTTCCAGGATCAGCGTCGCGGCACTGCCGGATCGCTGGAATTCCCCGCGGAAGAACCCGACGCGCGGGTGAACGAGGCGCTGATTGCGGTCGAAGAAGCCCTCGAAGTGGCGGTGCCGGCCCCTGCCCCGGCTGAGCGCGGCGCAGAGGTTCTGGCCGAGCTCGCCAAACTCCGCGAGGCGCTCGCTGCCAGCCAGGCTGCGCGCAATGCGGAGATCCAGTCCGCCGTCGGCGATCTGCGGCAGGCCTTTGAGGCGCAGACCCACATGCTTGAGGCCGCGATCGCCGAGAAAGAGGCGCAGCTTGCAGCGCTTGAGCGCGAAAGCGCCGCCCGCCTGTCCGGGCTGCAGACCATGCTCGATGCCGAGCGCCGCCAGCGCGAAGCCCTGCAGGCCGAGATGGAAAATTCCAGCCTGATTGCCGATCAACATTTGCTGGAGGAACGGCGCCGGCAGGAGGAGGCGCAAAAAGCCCGCGAAGCCGCCCGCGAAGCCGACGATCTCCTGAAGGCCCAGATCACCGCGCCCGCCGTGGTCTTTGCGAACGGACAGGGCCGTGCAGTTGCTAGCGTCAATTCCGCCTCCGGAGAACAGCTGACCGGCTCGGAGGGGCGGCAGCTCTTCAACGAGAATGAGCTATACCTCCGCCAGGCTGCCGCCCCGCTGAAAGTTCAGCACGCCCACCGCATGGACTTTCCGGACCGCACTTTGGCGCAGGGCTCGGTGATTCAGGCGGCCCTGCAGACCGCGATCAACAGTGATTTGCCGGGCAATGTGGTTGCCGTCGTCTCCGAACCCGTTGCTGCCTTTTCCGGCGATGCCATCCTGATCCCGCGCGGCTCCAGACTGTTCGGGCAGTACCGTTCCGGCGTCAAGATCAACCAGAGGCGCATCCTGATCCTCTGGATCCGCATCCTGACCCCGGATGGCATCTCGCTCGACATCGCGGCCGTGGGTGGCGATCAGCTGGGGCGCTCCGGTCTCACCGGCCTGGTCGACACCAAGTTCGACGAGCGCTTTGGCGGCGCGGCGCTGATCTCGATCATCGGCGCCGCCCCGGCCGTGGCGGCCGACAGCGCCGGCAATGGCACGACCAGCGTGGTTCTGGGCGATGTCGGAACCGATCTCGAAGACGCGGTCGGCTCGGTGATTGCCGATCAGGTCTCGATCGCACCGACCATCTATGTCGACCAGGGGGCGACGGTCGCCGTGCTCGTGGACCGCGACATCGTGGTCTGGTGACCCATAATCCCAACCCCTCCTCGTATCTCGAGCAATATCTCGTGCCGTTCCGCGACCTGCTGATCCGGGAGGACGTGGTGGAGATCGCGATCAATCCCGATGGAAGGGTCTGGATCGAGCGGGCGGGAGCGGCTGCGATGTCCCGGGAGGGTCAGACGATCGATCCGAGGACCGCCCTGAACATGGCGCAGACCATCGTCGGAGATGCCAGGGCCCGGGTCTCCGAGAAGAACCCGCTGGTGTCAGGCAAGATCGACTATGCGGGACGTCCACTTCGGGTTCAGGTGGTCGTGCCGCCAGCGATCGACAGGGGCGCATCCATAACGATACGGCTGTTCGCGGCCAAAAGCCCGCGAGATTTCCGGCCGGCCTATCTCTTTGGCGGGCCGGTTTCGCTGGATGACCTGCGGAGCGAGAAAATGAGACGCGTCAGGGAACAGTCCGAAACCGATCTTGAAGCGGCGCTCAGGACCTTGATTGAAGCGCGGCTGAACATCCTTGTCAGCGGTGGCACCTCTTCCGGCAAGACGACCTTTGCCCGGTATCTGCTGACCCAAGTAGACGCCGGCGAGCGCCTGATCACGATTGAAGATGCGTTCGAGCTCTTTCCAACCCAGCCGAACTCCGTCTGCCTGCTCTCGGACCGGAGCGACGGCACGAAGCGAACTGCAAAGGCGCTGCTGCAAGCCTCGCTGCGGATGCGGCCGGACCGGATAATCGTGGGCGAGCTGCGCGGCGATGAGGCGCTCACCTATCTCGAAGCGATCAATACCGGTCATGGCGGATCGGTGTCCACGATCCATGCCGAGACCGCCAGACTGGCAATTGACCGGCTGGCGATCATGGTGCTGCAGGCGGGCACGCCGCTGACCTTTGCCGAAGTACGGGCCTATATCGGCAAGTCGATCGACGTGATTGTCCAACTGGGGCGCGTGGCTGGCAAGCGTGGGATCACCGAGTTCTATTTGCCGGCGGGGGGCTGAATGTATTTCAACGCGCGGCCGATGTGTATTCGGTCGGTAATGTCAGCCATGTTGCAAATGTTGCAGTCCTGCACGGACCGCAAAATTTATGTGACCAACTCCAGAATATGTTGGATGCGACGCCGATCTGGGCGCGATACTCATCTTAGGGTTGACTAAAAAGGAATCATCGCGATGCGCATACATTCCTGTCGATCGGTTCAGACTGCGGCGGCGATACTTATGCTGCCACTCATGTCTGCTCCCGCGCATTCGCAAGGGGTCAGCTCTTACGCAAGCGTGTTCGGCGGCGTGAGCTATGCCGAGGAATCCGATCTTCGTGTTAAGCTGACTGGGCCAATCACCATCTTAGGCACGATGCACTATCTGAATGGAGGGACCGGGGGTGTCGCCCTGGGCCGACGATGGGCAAACGGCAATGCGCTGGAAGGCGAACTTGCCTATTCGCGGGACCGGTTTGACTATGAAAACCTTGTAGGTATTGGCACAATTGCAGTTGATGGGGACATCAAGACATATACTCTGATGGCCAACGGCTTCCACTTCTTCGAGAACGAGAGTGCCGTGACCCCTTATGTTGGCGCGGGCGCCGGTATTGCTTTGATGCGGGTTTCCGCCCTTGCGGAAGGCAATACCGCACGATTCCGAGACGATGATATCGGTTTCGCCTACCAGGCCATTTTCGGTATCTCAACAAGGATCGCGCGTCAGACTGACCTTGCGCTCGAATACAGATATTCCGGCACATCAAAGGCGAGTTTCACGGACGACCCGGACGGAAGCGGAAGCGTGACCACCGAGATTGATCGAAACAACCAATCAGTTGTGCTCAAGTTGAGCTATTCCTTCTGAAGCGTTTGCCAAGAGAGCGGTCCAGCCAGATTCTTCAGGTTCTCGCCGGGGGGGCCCAGTGTTGGCAGATTGTTGTCGGCAGTGCGCTTAACAATGACCGCACCGGCCGACAGGCCAGCCCGTTATCGTCGTCTCTTCGAGGTCCCGCATTCAAGGTCCTGACTCAGGCGATTGAGCAACTTCTTAAGTAGTTGTGCCAGCGTTTCCCAATCACGCGTGGGCGGCGGGGTGCACTGCGATAGCATCAGTAAACTGAACAAACGCATCCACACGCATCGGCGCGCGGTCGGAATTTCCTTGCGCGGGCCATCGCGCATTGTATTTTTATGTGTTCAGCGGCGGGATTGAAGCAAATGGCAAGCGATTTTCCCCGGGGCTATTAAGGACTGCTTCTCGGCGGCGGACGGCTTGCCTTGGCGGCCAGGACGCCGACGGCCTTGGTCGCATCGATCATCAATCCGTCCGCGCCCGCAATGCGCGTGAGAACCCGGGGCGACACAAAGGACATCTCGCCCCCGGAACAATCGGAGTTCTGCGGTTCGCCACCGCGATTGGCATAATTTGACTGTGCCAATCCTTGTTCGAGTGCGGCGCTTCCTATTGGCCGGCGTGGATCTTCCTACTGCACCGAGCCACTGCTCACGGTCCGGTTCGACCTCAAGAAAGGATAATGTGAATGGGAAATCCGATGAAACAGGTTCTGGTCCTAAGGACCGATCTCAGGATGCGCCGCGGCAAGGAGATTGCCCAAGGCGCCCATGCGTCGATGAAGGTGGTCCTCGAAAACCTCGATCACCCCGATGTCGTGGCATGGCTCGCGGGCCCCGTCGCCAAGATCGCCCTCGGCGTCGACAGCGAGGAGGAGCTACTCGCGCCTTACGCGAAGGCCCGCGAGAAAGGGCTAATTGCCGCACTCATCACCGATGCCGGGCGCACGGACTTCGGCGGCGTGCCGGCCCATACCGCAATCGCCATTGGCCCTGCGAACGCCGAGCGGATCGACGAAATCACCGGACATCCGAAGCTGCGCTGACGGTGGTCTCTCATGCTGGGTGGAATAGCGACCGAAGTCAGCGCCCCAGGCTGGATGCCACCCTATTATTCGGCAGCTGTTGCGGGCGCTTCCCCCGATGCGACGGCAGTGACACATACGTGTGCCCGGCGATGTCGATCGGACCGAAGACCGTAGCAACTCCGGCCTAGTTGGGAACATGTGGAGAGACCGAGGCCCGCCGGACACAGAGGACTCCGAGCGCCAGTTCGCCAAGCTTAGTGCGATCGGCGCCGCCGCTCATGTTTTGGTTCCGATCCCGATGTTGACAGGGTTGCTCAGAACGGCCGCGGCTGCGTCTCCGGCCCGGTCTCGAACCATTCGATGCAGGCTCTGGCAGATGATTTCGCGCTCGCTTTCGCTCAGCTCGAGGGTTCCGAGGACCTCATCCACAATGGGATTGCTCCACAAGATCCAATCCCACAGATCCTCTCCCGACTTGAACGTTGAGCGCTCAA
>JBBKVT010000451.1:0-2918 GCA_037968535.1 Paracoccaceae bacterium | reverse complement strand
GCCAGGGTCGTCGATGTCGCTTGCACTGAGGGTGAGTTGCCCGCGCAACCGTCCAGCGACGGCATTGGCGTTCACCGTCGACATCAGTTCCGGTCGCCACCAGGCGAAAAATTGCAGCTGAATGGCCATCAGAGTGCCAGCTCCACCAGCTTGTCGGCAGGATGCGAGGTGCTGGCAACCGGTGCGTCGTTGGAGGCCACACTCACCGCTGCCAGGAAGGCGTCCACCTCGCTGACCGCAGCGGGGGCGCCTGGCAGGTCGACGGCGAACACCGGATCGGTGATGGCAAATCGTGGTGCGCCACCGCGAATGGCGGGTTCCCCCTCCCGTGCCACCACGCCATCAAGCAGCCAGTCGGGTAATACCACCACGCCGCCGCGAAACGGTGGCCCGGGGATGCGGATTTCCGTAACGTCGACTTCAGCTTGCAGCGGCGTAGCGCGGGTCTGCTCAAGAGTAATCTCGACACCGGCCTGATGGCGCTCGAAAGCGGGTAGGGCAAGCGTTTCGGACAGGCTCAGATCGACGAACTGGCCGATCCCGAACCAGTCGTCAGTCGGCACTGACGGTTGCGATGCCTTGACGGTGACACGCTGTGGGTCAGCCAGCCGATCTCCCTCGATCTTCTGCACGCGCAACCTCAGAGGAACCCTATTCTGTTCCCAGGTCAGTCTGCCGCGTGGCGTAAAAGCCAGCCGATCATCACCGTCGCGGGGCTCCAGTCGAACCAGCTCATCGGCGTCGTCGGTCATGCGGAGGTTGGCGGCGAGAGCAAGTTCTGTTGCCAGCAGCGGCACCATGCTTTGTACGATGGCACCGCTCGGCAGGTTGCTGTCGCTCAACTGCCAGCTTTCGCTGAAGCACCATTCTGTCCAGAAGGCTTCGAAGCACACTTCACCACGCAGTACAGTCGGGTTGGGTCCACTGAGTGCGCCCGTCAAGGTCAGGGAGGCGAGGGTAAAGCCGCGATAGCGTACCGAGACTTGGCCCCGGATCTCGATATCGAACAAGAACGGCAACTGCACCAGCACGTCGCCACCGATCAATCCGTTGATGGACCATCCGCCCAATTTGATCTGTGCATCGAGCTGGGCGCCAAACTGGATGCTGTTGGTGGTAATCGCGAGATACAGCGTGCCGCTGACTTTCACACCTTTGGGCAGTACGTTCTTGTCGAGTGCCAGACGTAGCTTGGCCAACCTCGGAAAGATCGCGGGTTCAGGATGGAAGTCGGGATGAAAGCCGCCAAGCGCCGTCATCAAGTACGGGCGTGCGCCCCAGCTGGCGCGCACGGCGGCGTCGCCACTGACGGTAAAGACCTTTAACAGCTTGCCCTTGCGAATGGTGGCGTCAAGTTCAAACGTCTTGTTGGCGATGTCGGCGATGCCAACCACATCGATCTGGATTTCCAGCACCGACGGAAATCCGGGCACTTTGGCGTTGGCCGATCCGAGCACGATAATCTTGGAAGGCACCCCGATCGGATGCGGGTATTCGATGATCACGCCAACCGCCAGCTTCACGAAGTAGTTGCCGGATACTGCAAGCCAGGACAGGCGTAGCGTCAGGCCGAAGACATCAACGTCTCTGGCGGGGGGAAAGATGGCGGCGATATCGCCGAGCAGAACCGGCGCATTGCGCACCGGGTCGTCGGCGAACAGCACATTGCCAACGGCTCCCGATGTCAACCGCTCACGCAGGGCATCGGTACTCGCTCGCCGGCGCCAGCCATAGAGGCCGCCGGCACCGACCAGGTTCAAGCCCCAGCCGACCGGCCATCCTGGCGAGAACGTGACACCCAGGACGATCACGAACGACCGATCGCGATCGCTGGCGCCGGGATCGCCAAGGAGTTCGTGTACCCCGAAAGCGGTAACCGAGAAGGGTGCGGCACGATCGGGCGGTCCGATCGAAACGGTCAGTACACCACCGAAGCTATCGTTGGGTCCGCCGCTGAAATCAAGAAAACCTCCGGCCGTCACGCCGGGCAGAGCAAGCTGCAAGCCCAGCCCCGTTGGCGGTAGCAAACCGACGCATTCCTTGTCGGCGCCAGGCTCGTCCGCCCACCAGCCCACCCATCCGCCAGCACCGTCCATCACCAAGGTGGCCGGCCCGATGGTGGCTGACCAATGGGCCCGCAGCTCGGCACGTGTATCGAAATGATCCTTGGATGCCCGCACCGGCACGAACAACCCGAGCGAATGCAATTTCACATGGAAATTGTCATTGCCGAGCTGCTTGTTGATATGAAAACGCGTCGCGAGGCCACCCTCGGCGGCAAACTCGAAGCCGACTCCCTCGGCAATGCGCAACGCAAGGTCGACATCCAGGCGCAGCCCTTCGCGCAGGGCGGAGCCGCCAAATCCAATGCTTCGGAACCAGCGATTGGTCAGTATCAGGGCCAGGCCGTCGACCCGCGCGATCACTTCGACACTGGGTTCACCCTGTTCTTGCAGGCGTAGCTCGGCAGAGATATTGTCGATAGCAATGCGCGTATCGTAGGGCGGGCCGAAGTTGAGTCCGGGCGCGCCTGCGTCGCTCTCTGGCCTGATCAACAGCGTGGCTTCGTTGACCGGAGGGTTGTCGCGGGGTCGAACTGCCGCATTCCAGGTGGCGGTCTCGCCGTCGTAGCCAAAGCCGGTGCGTACGCCCGGGGTCAGGCGCACAACCACCCCCGAACCGGTGCGGAGCTCGTAGTCTGCGGCGTCTTCACCGGGGTGGATCCACATTTCGAAGTCAGTGACGACGCCCGCGTTCGCGCGGCGCCGCTGCGAGCGAATCAGCACCGACATTGCCACCCCGGGCACTACATCATTGCCGAGGTCCGCAAACTCCTCCAGCACCAGGCGTCCTTCTTCGCCTCTGCGCAGTGGAAAAGTGATCGGGATCCAGCCAGTGCTGTTGGCACGCAGCTGTCC